>NZ_DBHIRJ010000009.1:0-87701 GCF_057275535.1 Abiotrophia sp. | reverse complement strand
GCTTGTTTTTTACCCAGCTTGTCTGCTGCCGAATTGTTGGTTGTTCATCAAGTTTCCTCGATGACCCTCACATTCTTGGTGTGTCTTTGTTTAGTTTTCAATGTGCTCGTCGTCACCACGTGACAACTTTTATATCATACCACCCTGCATTGGAGAAGTCAACACTTTTTTTCGACTTTCTCAAATGTTTTTTCGGATAGTTGGTCTGTCATTTTCAGACGAACATTAATATATCACGCCACTTAGTCAGAGTCAAGCCCAAATGGTAAGAAATTTTCATAAGTTACAAATTCAAAAAAAGACCGGGACAAAATCCCAGTCTTTGATCTATTAGAAGCCACTTGCGCCGCCGCCACCACCGGAACCACCGGAGGAGCCACCACTGAAGCCACCACCGAAACCACCGGAGTTACTGCCGGAGTAAGAGTGGTCTTGGCTATAAGCGGAAGCCGAGCTCACGTTAGATGAGATGGATTGGCTGAGGACATGGCTGTAGAGGCCTGTATTATAGTACATTGGATAGTAGGTCATACCTTCTACCAATTCTGCTTGAGTGAATTGAACCTTGAGGGCATCCAAGACCTTATCCGCTATCCCAAAGGCAATGGCATATACTAGGTATTCTTCCCAAAGAGCTAGGGAAGCAATGTCTCGCATATTCATTTGCCCCACATCTTCTAGCATCTTGGCAAAGCCATGCCACTCTTGATAGAGTTGGTCTTCCTCTGCCGTCCGGAGTGGTCGGACAGAGACAGTAATCATAAAGATCACATTCAGGACGATTTCCAAGAGGGCTAGGCCCAGTGCAATCCAACCTACTTGTTGTAGGAAGGGATGATTGGTGGCCATAAAGCCTGCAAAGAGGGCTGCCCCACCTAAGATGACATTAAGGATAATGGCCCCAATAGCTTGGAAACGTAGGCTATTATTCTTGTCTCGTGCCGATTCCACTAATTGTGAACCGGCGATGCTAGCACGGCTTTGGAAGTTTTCGTAGGCTGCCAAGCGCTTCTTGGCAAAATGCCGGTTCTTCTTCATGCGTTTTTCCAAGTCTTCTAGGGTGACACTGGTTTCATCATCTGGGAAGAGGAAGGTCAAGACTGCCCGTTCGTGACCTTGAAGCGGATAGTCGGCTACCTCGTCTGTCAGCTTGGTGACACGCGCGGTCATGGAACTATTGCTGAAGATGCCGCGATTTTCGCGACGTTCTTCCTCTAGCTCCAAATACCCCTTACGGGCTAAGTCAGCAACTGTTGCTGAGAAGTCATCGGGATTAGGTTCCCCACTAGACCGGAAAACAGCGGAAGTAACAACTGCTGGCGCCGTATGTGATGGCAAGTTGTAGTTGTGAATGGGTAATTGAACCGGATTAGGATTCAACTCGCGACGTAACTTAAAGTATTTACGCCAGAGGTGAAAGGGAAGCAAGGACATGAGAATCATAGCTCCCCACTGGACCGCACTAGTGGTATACTTCTGGCTTTCATAGGCCTTGCGGTCTGCTTCTGCTTGGGCAGCTTCCTTAGATTCAATTTCTGCCTTCATATTCTGATTGACGACATTGGTGTTGTGTGGCGTCAAGGACGTTGGGAAAATGGTATGCACTTCGACAAAGCGATTGGCTGGTGTTCCATTAGACTTAAGAATCACGACAGAGCGCCCATTTTCTTGGCCCAGTTCTACTGTCCCGCTTCCGGTCCCACCGTGGGCCCAGGCTTTGAAACTATCCTTATCGGTAATTTGGCCTGGTGGCAGAATGACCTTGGCAGTAACGTCTGTTTTGAAGTCAATCCCTTCCCCAATTAGCTTACGGTTGAATTCCGCAGTATCGGCATAGTTGGTCACGATGTGATTGAGGGTATACTCGGCCACAAAGGTTACCTTCTTATTGCTAACAGGGTAGTAAGCCTTGAAAGTTCTGATGTCACGGTTGGATTGAATGTGGAAGGTCTTAGGCCGCTTGGAGTCCAACTTATCCTCAGTGAACTCTTCAAGCTTGTCCCCATTTTCAACGCCGACCTTATAGGCGCCTAATTCAAAGCCACCTGTATCCACCTTGAGGAGGGCACCATTCATGAAACTGGCGTCAAAGACCCATTTCTGGGTGAATTTAACGTTCCCTTCAGCCGTAATCTCGGCAGTGACATCTTGATTGGTAATCTTATAAGATACTTCGGCAGCACGTATCTGGCTAATAGGTCCCGCAAGCGCGAGCACTAGGGCCATGAGTGCTAACCAAAAGAATGAGCGTCGCTTCATCTTATTTTCCTCCTTTATGGGCTTGTGACGTTGGTATTAGGCTTGGTCACTACTTGGTGTTCCACCGCGTCGACCAAGACCGTACGGGTACTTGCTTCATCTTGACTATAGGTAATCTCCCAAACAGGCGTGTAGACATCAAAGTCCTGCAAATTAACCGTACGATAGTAACCTAGGCTAATTTGTTGGATGGTCGAGCCATCCGGAATATAGGTATCGACCCGGGTCTCCAGAAGTTTGAGGGCATCCTTAACACTAATCAGCGCAATGGGTTGGTCCAAGACCTTAAAATCACTCTGATAGGTCTGGGTGTATTCCCGCAATTGGAAATCCGCATTGAAACTCAGTCGCAACTCAGAACTCCCGTCCAAGACAGGGTAGCCATCATAAGCCACCATGTAGAAGGTTAGGGTCCGAGATTCTGGACTAAAGGACCAAACCGTATATTCTGCCCCCCGAACAAAATATTCAGGCCGATCCAAGAAATTACGGCGAATGTCTTCTACCTGCTCCTGGGTCAAGGTCTTGCTATCTCGATCAAGTCCGAGACCCAAATCCAGTGGCTGATCAAAGGTCGATTGTAAGATCCCATTATTATAACGGGCAGTCTGACCTTGAAGGGTGCCACGCTCCTTGTCGAGGACTTGGCTAGTTTCCGTCTTAACAACGGGCAGCTGATAGCTTTCGTTAGATAGGGTCTGGTTGATTTTGATGTTACGGTTTTTGAGCTGGGTCTCAATGCTGACATTGGTGACTTGCGCACTATTGGTCTGTCTGACCTGCTGCTTGGTAATCAGGGTAAAGGCCAGATAGGCATCGAAGAAGATGAAGAAGACTAAGAGTAAAATCTGGGTCCGTTTAAAATCCATTATTCTTGGCCCCCTTCATCTAGGGTATCTACACCTTGTGGGCTGGTCCCCTCGCTACTTGCTGCATCTGAACTTGAGGCATCCTGGTTATGTCGTAGCTCACCGCGATTAAGTCGTTCCAAAGAGATATAGCGCCCCTTATATTCGATATAGTACTTAGGAATAAAGGTCACCAACTGGAAGTTCTCCATATTGGCCTGCCATTCATAGGCCACAAAAATCTGATCCAGGTCAGTCGTCACCATACCCTGCTCATGTAGCTGGGAGACCAAGCCACTTGCTGAATCTAGGTCGGTTGCTTTACTCTTGTCGTCAATATGCGAACGCAGGCTCAGGAAAGAGCCGGAAAAGCGTGTCACCTTGGGCGACAAATTAAATTGCAGGCCTAAGTAATAAGGTGAGGCATCCGACATGAGCGGATAGCCGTCTAGATAGCGCCGGTAATAGAGTGTATTGGTGCTATTATTGGTGGTCAAACGCAGGCCTTGGGTCCAGACTCCGTATTTCTTCATTTCGGCAAATGAATCCATGATGACTTGGTCGCGGTTAAGAGCATTGCGGTTCTGGCTAGCTTCACTTCGCGCAGTATAGACATGACTATCAGAGTTGACATCGAGTTCTAAGTCAAGGGTCTTGTATTTTTTCTCCCCGCTCTCACCGCTATCCGTAATGGAGTAGTTGTCCGAACCAAAGAAGAGACCAATCAGATTAGCTTCCGATTCTTTCTTAAGGGTATAGACCTGACTTGGCAGGCTAAAGGCTTCGGTCCGAATCAGGGCCTTGCCCTTGGCTAAAGGCACTTGAGACATGGCGGTCCAAGAAGTGACATCCTGGGTCACCGTCTGATAGAGGCTGGCAAAGTCCCAGCCATTGAGGGGCACCCGGACATAGGTCTCATCGACCTGATTAACTAAGTAGAGAACTTGGGGCTCCTCTTTCAAGAGCCAGATTTGGTCAGCTTCAAAATCGAGTGGCGGGCCGTCCTTAGACTTGAACCATTGTCCCCACAAGGAGACTGGCAAGCGGTCAGCAAAACGCAGAATCAAACGAGGACTGGTCGACATGTTAGCAAAAGTCGTTGAAGACTCTACCACATCAAAGTCCCCCCCTAGTTCACTCGGTGTCTGAGCTAAGGCTGCCGTCACCTGGTCTAGATGACTGGTACTAGCCTCCCAGTAACCGCCTGCTTCATAGGCATCTAGGGCTACAGGAGCTAGCACATCGGTTAACTTCATGCCAGCAACTTGGCGATTGAGACTGTCCACTTGCTCATTACGAACCGTTTGTTGTGGCGTTTGCGAATTAGCACCATAGAGAAAATCAGGGTTGGTTAGAAGCAACCAAGAAAGGACCCCGCTGGTGAGGACAGCCAGAATTAAGGTAATAGGAATAAAGAGACGGCGAATCATCAATCATCCCACCCTTCATCATCAAAGTCCATCTGCAGATAAGGAAGATCAAAGCCAAAGGTCGAACCCTTGCCTTCCACACTGGTCGCCCAGATTTTCCCACCATGCAGTTCAATGATTTCCTTGGAAATAGCCAGACCAAGCCCTGTCCCCCCTTGCTCACGTGACCGTGCCTTATCAACACGGTAGAAGCGTTGGAAGAGATGTGGGATATCCTTCTGCGGAATCCCTAGCCCCTGGTCCTTAATGGACAAGTGGACATGGGAATGGGAGTCTTCAATCTTGACGACGATGACACCCCCATCAGGAGAATACTTGATAGCGTTGTTTAAGATATTATCAATCACTTGAGTCACGCGGTCCTGGTCAATTTCCAGGTAAATTTCTCGCGAGGTGAAATCCCGCTTAAGCTTGAATTTCTTCTGGTCAGGATTCTGTTCCAACATAAATTCAAAGCGGTCCAGAATATGACTGACCATGCGTTTAAAGTCGATGTATTCTAGGTTGAGTTTATATTGACCTTCATGAATCTTGGATAGATCCAGCAGATTACCAATCATCCGCATCATACGGTCGGTTTCCAATTGAATGACATTGAGGAATTGAGGTGCAATGACCTTGTCCTGCCAAGCCCCTTCGCGCAGGGCTTCGGTATAGGACTTGATGGAAGTCAAAGGCGTCCGCAATTCGTGGGAGACGTTGGATACAAAGTCCCGCCGTTCTTGCTCGGTCTTCTCTTGTTCGGTGACGTCTGTTAAGACACAGACAACCCCGGTAACAAAGCCGGTCTCACGGCGAATAACGGAGAATTCTCCCTTGAGGATGGAATACTCCCCATGGTCTACCCAATCCATGAGGATTTCCCGGTCATCACCTAGCAAGTCGGTCAAGGTATATTGATCCTTGAGCCGCAAGAGGCGAATAATGGAAATCCCGATGGCGGATTGTTGGTCGATACCTAAGAGTTGTAAGGCCCGCTCATTGACCAGCAGGACATTACCACGCCGGTCGGTCGCAATCACCCCATCAGTCATATAACGGAGAATCCCGTCCAAACGTTGACGTTCGGATTCAATCAATTCTTGAGAGTCCTTAACCTTGACCGATAATTCATTAAGGGTCTTTGCTAGTTCGCCCAACTCGTCATTACCAAAAATCTTAGCCGGGTAGTTATAAATCCCCTCCGAAATTCGCAGGGCTTGTTGACGCATGTTTTCAATGGGCATGGTTAAGCCTTGAGAGAGCACCAAGGCTAAGATAAAGCTCCCCACAATGGCAATAACCGCTGATTGGATGAAGACACTCATGACACTTTGGGTCTGCTCATAGACCCGGTTCATATTGGCCGTTACTCGGACCGCCCCTACCACCGTATTATTCGACTGACTCAAGATAGGCTTAATCGTGGTGTAGGTATGACGCTTGTTATTGACATCATACTCTGAAAACTTAGAAGAGCGTTGGCTAACCAACGCTTCCCTCACATTATTATCATTGGTCTTGGCCAGTGCTTCTGACTGGTCCAAGGCGTTATTTGACGCGATAATCCCATCCTTGGTATTGATGATTTGGATACGGGTCAAATTACTATTTGAGAAGGTATCAATGACCTGAGTCAGACGGGCGCGTTCATCCGTCTCACTCAAGCGTTCTTCTAAGATTGGCGTCACATTGTTAACCAAGAACTCTACCTGGGTATCGATTTGATCCTGGTAGTTCTTGAGCGTACGGCTCTCGTATTGGTTAACGAAGTAGACCCCCACGAATTGGAAAGCAATCAGCAGAATAATAATGATTTGAATCGGAATTTTAAAATGGATCGATTGAAATAATCGTCTGATTCGCTTCATATGCTAGAACTTCCTATTCTTGATCTGGATTCTTCAAGAGGTAGCCGACCCCACGACGAGTCACAATATAAGTTGGGTGGCTTGGAATATCTTCAATTTTCTCCCGTAGACGACGGATGGTCACGTCGACCGTCCGCACATCCCCGAAGTAATCATAGTCCCAAACAGTCTCAAGGAGATGTTCCCGGGTCATGACTTGGCCAATGTGGCGTGCTAGGTAGTGGAGTAATTCGAACTCCCGGTGGGTCAGTTCAATTTCTTCCCCGTGCTTAGAGATAATGTAGGCATCTTGGTGAATAACCAAATCTCCTACTACAATCTCGTTCTTGTTGACTTCTTGTGGCTCAGGTTCCTTGACTAGATTGCGACGCAAGTTAGCCTTAACGCGGGCAATGAGTTCACGGTTAGAGAATGGCTTGGTGACATAGTCATCTGCCCCTAACTCTAAACCCAAGACCTTGTCAATCTCTGAATCTTTGGCGGTTAACATGATAACTGGTACAGCGGATTGTTTGCGAATTTCACGACAAACTTCCAAACCGTCCATCTTTGGTAACATGAGGTCTAAAATCACTAAGTCTGGTTGACTCTTCTCGAATACCTCTAATGCTTGTTCACCATCATAAGCTTTTTCAATGGCATAGCCTTCGTTTTCTAAGTTAAAAGAAATAATATCAGAGATTGGCTTTTCATCATCTACGACTAGAATCTTTTTCATATGGTTCATCCTTTCTCATGACGTTCTAGGTTCAAATGGGTGAGCCTTCCCCTTAAGGTCTCACTCCTTTATTATAGCGGGTTTTGCGGGAATATAAAAGCCCTTACGCTCAAGTTTTCTACTTATGTCAAAGCTTGATACGACTTGTAACCTAATAGACAAGTATTTGAAAAGAAACCTTAAACAAAAGGTGGGGCCTCTCGTTTAAGGTTTCCAAATTAAAGGCGTTTAATCATTAGAAGATGATAACTGGCATCCCGACTTCAACTAATTGGTAAACTTCTGCCATGGTACCTGGTGGTGTGTTGATACAGCCTAAAGAACCACGCGATAGGTAGGTTTCGCCCCCGAAGGAAGCTTGCCAGTTGGCATCGTGAATCCCTTGGCCAGTGTCATCAAATGGAATCCAGTAATCAACGGGCTGTTTGTATTCCACCTGAGTATGTGGGTTGTAACCCTTGAGGGTTGAAGGAGACTCCTTGTTCCAAGCCGCGTAGGCCCCGGGGATAGTGGTCGTCCCAGGGCGACCGGTTACGACTGGTGTTTCCAGTACCTTCTTACCATCCTTGTAAATAAACATCATTTGGTGGGCAATGTCGACTTCGACATAGCTTGGACCGATATCATTTTCCTTGTCGGCATAACCCGTCCCAACAACCGTTGGTTCACGCTTGATGGTACCACCCTTGTTAAGGTCTGCTACAATCTTCTCTGCTTCTGTCTCGGAGTCAATGGACCAACCTAGGGTCCCTGGCTCTACATCGACAACCCCAGATAAGGTTGAAGCAAATTTACGCGTTTTATTGATGGTCGCGTATTTGGTGTTGAGTTCCTTAACATAGTCTTGAACCTTGCTTTGGTCTACTACCAAGTTATTAGACTCATCGAATTGAATCCAGTCATTGATTTTATCTTTAGGAACGACTTCTTCCTTGCCTGAGATAGTCAAGGTAATTTTGGTATCCGCGACCTTGTTAATTTGATCCATGACTTGGGTAATCTTAGGATCGTCACTCTTGATTTTTGGTGCTTGATAAGCCGAATTGATTTCAACCGAGGTGTTACCTGATTGCACTTGAGAAACAATCAGTTCCTTAACCTTGGCTATATCTAATTGGTTCCCGTCCTTTTCAGGGGTGACGTGGTAACCTTGACCGTTAGAATACTCGATTTTAGCATCTTCAGCCGCTGTCCGGTTTTGGTTGTTCAAGCCAAAGCCATCCAAGGTCTTGCTTAGGTTCTCATCGTTAAAGGCCACGTGATTGAGCAAGACGTTCTTATATTCGGTAGTATTGAAGAAGCTACCTACCCAACCGGTTGGGTCTTGTGAATTATAGGCTGATTCCAAAGCCTTGTTGGCATCTACTTGGACACCTGCTTGTTCTAAGGTAAAGCGACCTACTTCCTTACCATTTTCCAGAATGGTCACTTCCTTCTGGTTAAGGTCTTTACCAATCTTATCCTCCGCTTCCGCTAAGGTTAAGTTGGAAATATCCAAGGAGCCAAATTTAGTGTTGGCCTGGAATTTCTGGGCGTAGAAGCCTACACCGGCACTGTAGCCCAAACCAGCTAATAATAAAACTGTTGTCGAGCCAATGATCAATCCCTTTTTCATGATTTCTCGTCCTCACTTTTTCTCTTATTCAAATACAGATTTTAGCATCGAATTGTGAATTTTCTTTGACCCTTCCATTAATTATTCTATATGATTTTGTTTCTTTTGTAATATGAGGGTCTCAATGGCATGTGAAACGCCATCTTCTTCATTGGTTAAAGTCACAAAGTCAGCCTTGGCTTTGAGGTCGTCTGAGGCATTGCCCATGGCTACCGCACAGCCGGCAAAATCTAACATCTCAGCATCATTAGCCGCATCGCCTAGAGCCATGACTTGCTCAGGACGCAGACCTAAGTGACGGGCCAACTGGTCTAATCCACTAGCCTTAGAAACACCAACCGGCAGAAATTCTAGGATAACCTTCTGGCTCCGCACCATGGACAGAGCTTGCCAGTCGGTCGCCTCAATGGTCGGAATCCAAGCATCTAGCACTGCTTCCGGCGCCAGAATCATGGCCTTATTGAGTTGGCTATTGGCCAGGAAGTCTTCGTCGGAGATTGGCGTTACGTCTGTTTTAAGAAACTGGGCGTCGCGAGCTACCAAGGCATTAGGCGTTGGATCCCCTACTAGGTAGATATGGTCGCGGTCAAAGGCCACCAACTGAGCACCCTGGTCCTTGAGGGGCGCCACTAGTTCCAGCGCCCGTTGCCGCGCCGCTTGGGTCAAGAAGCGTTGGAAGACCGATTGGAAAGGCGCCTGGGCCGACAAGGTTTGCGCCCCATTTTGCAGAATCATAAAGTCCGACTCAGTTAAGAAAGGCAGCTCCGCCACATAGAAATCCACCCCAGGCAGGGTCCGACCGGTACAGATGACAATCTTAATGCCGGCCTCATGCGCCCGAGCCAGGGTGGCGACGTTGGTGGCACTAATGGTTTTTTGGTTGGTCAGCAGGGTGCCATCTAGGTCAATGGCGATTAAGCCAATATCCTGAGCTAGTTCTTGGCCAGATTCCTTGCTGTCTTCTATTTGTTCGGCGGCCATTTGTTGGAACTCGTTAAGGGCAGGCGCCGCCGCTTGGCGTTTGGACTCGGCTTTTTCTGCCACTTGTTGGCACCAGGTCTTATCCCATTGGGTGGCTAGGAAGTCCTCTACCTCTATTTCCTTTTCCTTGCGGACCATGAGCAGTCCATCGCCTAAAGGCAGGAGGCAGGCCCGTTGATTTTGATCGGTCAAGACGGCTTGGAAGAGTTCATTGAGCTTGCGATGAATCTTGCGCACGCGCTTAGGCCGTGTATCTAAGGCATCCATGATGGTGCCCGCTTGCAGGACATCATCAATCAATAGGACGCCCCCCATCTTAAGCAGACGCATACAGTAAGGATAGAACTCCAAGTACTTGGCCTTGGCACTATCCATAAAAATCAGATCATAGTGATTAGCCGGTAAGGTAGGCAGGATATCAGCCGCATCCCCTTCTAGGACTGTCACCTTATCCGCCAGACCGGCCTGCTCAAAATTGGACTTAGCCCGTTCAAACATGAGGGCGTAGCGGTCAATCGTGGTTAAGTGGCCGTCAGATGCTAGGTGTTGAGCCATAAGACTAGCCGAAAAGCCAATGGCGGTCCCGATTTCCAGGATTTGTTGCGGCTGGGTTGTAGCACAGAAAAAGTCCAAGAACTTGGCTGTTTCGTGAGGGACCACCGGAATCCCATTGGCATTAGCAAAGGCCTCCAACTGACCTACGACTCCTTCAAAAGGCAGTTGCCCCTCCCGCATCAAGTCGATTATCTTCTGCATGACCACTGGCCGGTGCATCATCTCATTCAACATAGTCCTGTCTCCTTCTCCTGACTTATTCACTGTCTATTATAATGGAAAAGACTTAAAAGCAAAAGACCCAGCCCTTCTCATCAAACTTTTAGGTCTGGATTTGGTGCGAGAAGGAGCCTTTTGGGGTATTTATATAAGAAGGAGGAAGCGCTATGTACCATCAAGAGGCAAGATTTTATCAGCTTATCAAGCAAAGAGGCCACTTATCCCAGGAGGACCAGGCAGACTACCTGCGCCTCCTGACTGGCTTAGAGGGCGAGGCACGGCTTGCCCAAGTGATTCAAGACTTGGGGTTGGCTGCCTTTTACCTGACTGATTTGTGGATTCCCCTGGGAAAGGGCACGCAAATCGACGGGCTTTTGCTGGTGCCCCAGAGGCTCTACCTGGTGGAAATCAAGCATTATGGCGGGCATTTTCTCTATCAGGGATTTGCTTCCAGACTCAACGGGCGGCCTTATCAGCACGACTTACTGGGGCAAGTGGCCCGAGCCCAGAGCCTGCTCCAGCAATTTCTAAGGAGCCAGCGATTAGACTGTCAGATAGTGTCCAAGTTGATTTTCAGCCAAGACCATTTGCAGGTCGAGGGCTTAGATTCGGAGCAATACATGCTGTGGCCGCAGGCGCTAGCTTGGCTTCAGGAGCTGGCCGACCAGGTGGCAGGTCAGCCTTGCAGTCGGCGCCAGCAACTAGTCTTAGATTTACTGAGACCACTCCAACATGCCAGCCCCTATCGGCCGCGCCAACTGACTTCCATCGAGAGTCAAACTCTGCTAAGCGGCATTGGCTGCCCCCGGTGCTTGCGGCTGGGCATGAGTTGCAGTCGTTATAAGGTTTCCTGCCCGCATTGCGGGTTTTGGGAAGATAAGGCAGCCGCCTGTTTGCGTAGCATCTGTGAGTGGGCCTTGTTAAATCATGACCTGCCGCTGAGTCGCTCGGCAATTTCCAACTATATGGGAAGCAAGCAATTGGACCGTACCCTGCAACGCCAACTAGCTCAACACTTCCACCCACTCCACAAAGGCCACCACGCTTGCTACCAAAATGACTATGCCACCGTTTATCAGTGCCTGTCACAGTATGATGGAGTCTGAAGTTTGGGAGCCACGTCGCGTTGGAGGTCCATCGCGACATGGCGACCTCCCAATGCGACATGGCGCACTCGTTTTGCTCTCTTTTGGGCGGATTCGGACTATTTGGGCTCGAGCCACGTCGCGTTGGAGGCCCAACACGACATGGCGACCTCCCAATGCGACATGGCGCGCTCGTTTTGCTCTCTTTTGGGTGGATTCGGACCCTTGAAGCTCGTGCCACGTCGCGTTGGAGGCCCATCGCGACATGGCGCACTCCCAATGCGACGTGGCGCACTCGTTTTGCTCTCTTTCGGGGGGATTCGGACCCTTGGAGCTCGTGCCACGTCGTATTGGAGGCCCATCGCGACATGGCGCACTTCCAATGCGACGTGGCGCGCTCGTTTTGCTCCCTTTTGGGTAGTTTTGGCGCCTTTGAGGTGGAGCCACGTCGCGTTGGAGGCCCAACGCGACATGGCAGGCTACCAATGCGACGTGGCGCGCTCTTTTTACTCCCTTTTGGGCGGATTCGGACCCTTGGAGCTCGTGCCACGTCGCGTTGGAGGTCCAACACGACATGGCGGATTCCCAATGCGACATGGCGCGCCTTTGTCTTGGCACTTCAACAAAAAAGCCACCTCCGAGCTAGGTCAGAGGTGGCAGGCCTTTTTCTTATGATTTGCTTTCTTGTTTGCTTAACTTGTCAGCTAGGCCACTAGCGCGTAGGCCCCACTTGATGAGTTCAACTAACACAATGATGCTGAAGGATACAGCGAGTACCAAGCCCCATTGTGGTAGGGTTGGCGCAGTCACGTCGAAGAAGTCGTTGATGCCTGGAATGATGATAACGCCTAGCAACATAGCAGCTGATAAGAGGCTGGCACCGTTGAGGAACTTGTTATCGAAGGCTTTCCCTGTGAAGAGAGAGGTGAAGACATACTTGACGTTGAAAGCATGGAAGAGTTGAATCAAACCTAAGGTCGCAAAGGCCATGGTTTCGGCCAAGTTTTCTTGGTGGTACCATTGACGGGCTAACTGGTAGATGAAGAGGGTCAAGGCACTTTCCAAGACCCCTTGATAGAGGATACTTGGCAGAATACCGTTAGATAAGAAGCTAGATTCCTTAGTCCGTGGCGGACGATTCATCACATCTGGCTCGGCTTTTTCCATCCCCAAAGCGATGGCTGGGAAGACGTCTGTCACTAAGTTTATCCATAAGATATGAACAGGTTGCAAGATGGTCCAACCTAATAAGGTGGCTACGAAGAGGGTAATGACCTCACCCAAGTTAGCTGACAAGAGATATTGGACAGCCTTCTGGATGTTGGCGAAGACCTTACGCCCTTCTTCAACCGCCACGACGATGGTTTCAAAGTTATCGTCAGCAAGGACCATATCAGAAGCGCCCTTGGACACTTCGGTCCCAGTAATCCCCATGCCGACCCCGATATCTGCTTGTTTGAGGGAAGGCGCATCGTTGACCCCATCCCCGGTCATGGAAACCGTCTTACCTTTAGACTGCCAAGCCTTGATAATACGCACCTTGTGCTCAGGCGATACGCGGGCGTAGACTGACAAGTCTTGAACACGCGCTTCTAATTCTTGATCAGAAATAGAATCGAGCTCGGCCCCGGTCATGACGTGATGGTGGTTGTCTTCGTTTGGATTCAAGATGCCTAGACGTTCCGCAATAGCTTGCGCGGTTTCAGCGTGGTCACCGGTAATCATGACGGTCCGCATGCCGGCCCCTTTGGCTACAGCAATAGCATCCGCAGCTTCTTGACGCTCAGGGTCAATCATACCGACCAAACCAGCAAAGATTAAGTCATGTTCTAATTCCTCAGATTCGAACTTGCTAGGCAATTGATCAATAATCTTATAAGCCCCTGCCAAGACACGTAAGGCCTGACGCGCCATGCCTGTATTTTCGGTCAAGATAGCTTGGCGATCAGCATCGGTCAAGTCGGTCACTTGGCCGCCAAAGTCCTTATGAAGGCAGCGTTTGAGCAATTGGTCTGGCGCCCCTTTGGTGGCTACCAGGTAGCGACCATCCGCTAGCGGGTGAACTGTCGTCATCAATTTACGGGTAGAGTCAAATGGAATCTCGCCCACCCGTGGGAAGCTAGCCAAGCGTTCAGCCAAAGGATAGCCCTTGTCTAAGGCAAACTTAACCATGGCAGTCTCGGTTGGATCCCCGATCAAATTACCTTCGGCGTCCACTTCCGTGTCGTTAGCCAAGACAATGGAACGTAAGAGCGGTAAATCTAAATCTAAGTCTTCAGAGGCCTTGTGGAGAACCCCATCATAGTAGGCTTTTTCAATGGTCATCTTGTTAAGGGTCAAGGTCCCCGTCTTATCGGAACAGATAATTTGGGTCCCACCCAAGGTCTCAACGGCAGGCAAGGTCCGAACCAGAGCCTTACGGTCAGCCATGGTTTGGGTCCCGATAGATAGGATAATGGTCGAAATAGCTGGCAAGCCTTCCGGAATAGCAGCTACGGCCAAGGAAATAGATACTAAGAGCATGTCAGTAATCTGACGGCCACGCAACAAGCCAACGATGAAGGTCACAGCCGCAATGACTAAGATCATAATAGTCAAGGTCTTACCCAAACGGTCTTGGTCGCGTTGCAATGGGGTCTTGGTTTTCTCCGCGCTCGCTAACATGCTGGCGATATGGCCGACTTCGGTATTCATCCCAGTTGCTGTTACAATGGCTAAAGCACGACCGTAAGTTACATTGGTGCTAGAGAAGACCATGTTATGGCGGTCCCCAATCCCGGCACCTTCTTCTGCAATCACGCTGATGTCCTTATCAACTGGCACCGATTCCCCAGTCAAGGCTGCTTCTTCAACCTTGAGTGAGTTGGCTTCAATCAAACGCATATCCGCTGGTACAATATCTCCAGCTTCCAATAAGACGATGTCGCCTGGCACCAAGTCATGAGACTTAACGGTCATGACATTGCCATCACGGCGGACACGGGCGTCAGGTGAGGCCATTTCCTTGAGGGCGTCAATGGCTTCTTCAGCCTTGGCTTCTTGGACTACCCCCATAATGGCGTTAAGCACCACCACTAGGAGAATGATGACCGCGTCGTGCCACTCGTGGCTGGCCACGAAGGAGACAGCCGCCGCAATCAAGAGGATGATAATCATGAAGTCCTTGAATTGCTCAATAAACTTCTGCAAGAGGGTTGAATGAGCTTCGGCCTTGAGTTCATTAGGACCGAACTCTTCCAAGCGTTGCGCAGCCACTGCAGCTGTCAAGCCCGTCTCAACATGGCTTTCTAAGCTGTCAATGACGGCTTGCGCCTCTTGGTTAAAGGCTGATAATTTTGTTGACATAGTAACCTCCTATTTGATCCATTCCTTCATGCTGGCCGCCCCAGCTTGTAAAAAAAGACTTATGCCGCCACCCAACGAGTGAATCAGCATAAGTCTCACTATTTCAGTCAGTACCAGCAGCAGATGCTACATATTTGTTGATACCAACGAGCTAGGCTCTAGTTACTCCCTTATGAAGTCAATGGTTATATTACTCTTACTATTATAGAGATAAGCTACCAAAAAAGCAAGAAAAAAACACTTGCTATTTTGGCTTTGACATAAGCGGCGATCTTGACGATAGAGGCCGGACGCGCTAGGATAGGAGTGAAGAAATGAGGAGGGATTGACATGACAAAGACAGGCAAAATCATTCGTGTAGTAGGCGCCGCCATTATCCAAGATGGCCAGGTCCTCTGCCTCCAGCGTGGCCAGCAAATGAGCCTAGCCGGACTCTGGGAATTTCCCGGTGGCAAACTAGAAGCTGGCGAGACAGAAGCCCAAGCTCTGGCGCGGGAAATTAAGGAAGAACTGACCCTCGAAATTGAAGTGGGTGACTGGGTGACGACGGCGGAATACACCTACGAATTCGCCACGATTCAGCTGGCGGTTTACAAGGCTAAGATTCTATCTGGCAGTCTGACCCTGCTCGAGCACCAGGCTAGCCGTTGGGTCCAGCCCCAAGACCTCATGAGCCTAGAATGGGCACCCGTCGATATTCCAGCGGCTCAGCTCTTGGCCCAAGAAGGCTCCTCACTATAGAGATAGACAAAACAAAGGCGACCAGGACCCAGTCCTAGTCGCCTTTATTTTAATGTCTGCGGAAATCAACAAAGTCATCATGCTGATGCATGTTGCTGTCGATGAAATAAATCAAGGTTTGCAGCTCATTGGTTAAGTCCACGTGTTGCATACGAACATGACTTGGCACATCGAAACGCAATGGCGTGAAGTTGAGAATCCCTTTGATACCTGCTGCCACTAAACGTTCTACCGCTATTGGCGCCTCTTCTTGTGGCACCGTTAAGAGGGCAATTTCAATGCCTTGGGCTTCTAATTGCTCTTCCAACTCATCAATTGAATAGACTGGCACACCCGATTGAATGGTTCCAATCAATTTAGGGTCTACTTCGAAGGCCGCCCCAATCCGCACATTATTATTCTTGCGGAAATTATAATGCAGGAGCGCATTCCCTAGATTCCCTACCCCAATAAGGGCTACAGAAGTCAGACGGTCTTGGTTCAGGGTCTTGGTGAAGAAGTCTAATAAGTAATCAACATCATAGCCATAGCCCCGTTTACCCAAGGCGCCGAAGTATGAGAAGTCACGACGAATGGTCGCACTATCCACTTTCACCGCATCACTGAGTTCAGTAGACGAAATCCGCTTTTTTCCGGCATTCTGTAAGAATCGTAAGTAACGATGGTAAATTGGAAGCCGGTTCACAGTTGCTTTTGGTATTTCTCTACGCATTTGATCACTTCTTTCACATAAAAATATTTTGCTTATTCTCCGGTCGATATCTTTAGTATACCACCTTACTAGGTCAGACTCCATTATTTAGGGGTGAACTTAATACAATTATTATAGTTCAGTAATAATTGTCGTACTCCTGCCTTATCACGCTTTCATTTACGTGATAGCACGAACTTCTCTAGGTGGTTTTTATGTGACGAAGGGAACGATGAGAGTCTTTCTCATAGAGCAAACCTTTTCAACTTGGCTTTTTTCGCTAAATATTCAACCCCCATTATGGCCTTATTCTAGCCACAATGGGGGTTGTTTTATTCGCTCAGTGACAAACGAAAGCGAGACCAGTCGCCCCGAATATAGTCCAGGAGGCCTAAATCTGAGCTAACCACCTGACCGACAATGGCCTGGCGGTCATCCGCTGGCAAGTCGGTCAGGCAAATTTCCAGTTCATTGGCATAGCTGCCATAGTTGGCTCGGCCCAGGACCAGATCCCCTCGCTGACGAGGCCCAGACTGGCCTACCACTTCTTGCCCACGCAAGGCTTGGCGGGTTTCTGAGGCCCGGATGACCCAATCGCTGGGATCCGGCCGGTTAGACCAGACTTGATCTAGCAAGACTTGCGGAGCCTGGGCCCGCAACTCTACTAGACCATCATTAAGACTGGCCAGACGACTCAGTTGATCTTGGCTGACATCACAATCCCCTATGTAGACCCGGTCCACTTGGCATTGTGACAAGAGATAGAGGGCCGCCTGCTGACTTGGCCAATGGCGGGTCTGCTCGACGGTGCAGAGGCCATCAAAGTAAGGGCCCCTAGCCACCTGGCCACTGACAAAGGCTAGACAGGGAATGCCTAAGGCATGCAGTCTTTGGTTTTGGGCCAGAACATAGTCTTGGCTGAGGCCACTATAGACCTTGGGATAATAGTTATGGGCAGCCCAGACCCGGCCCAGGGCCACCCCTGCTTGAGCTAAGGCTTCTAGCAAGCTTCCCGTAATAGTCGAAGCATTAAGGACCAGGTGACTGGACTGGCTGAGGACGGCCATCTGCTGGGGCGTCAGTCCAGCATCCACCCGCAAGGAGCCAAAGCCCCAGGCTTGTAGGCGGTCCAGGCCATAACGGTCTAGACTGCCCTCATTAATGTCCGCCATGACCTGGACCCCCTTTTCATGGCAGGCCGCCATGAGCAAGTCAAGCTCAACCGGCTTATAATGAGGGGTTAGGTTAAGACTGGTAAAGGCATAGCCAAAGCCCTGCTGACTAAAACGGTCAATCCGAGCCAGATTGTCGTCTAGGGTCTGATTAGTATAGAAGGAAAAGCCGACTACCTGTCCTCTCATTGTGAATCGCCACCATAGACTTGAGCAATTCGAGCTTCATCCACCCCGAAGAACCAGGTCAAGACAAAGCCACCTAGATAAGCCCCTAACATGGCGATGACATAGGAGATTTGTGTGCCCGGCACCATAATCAGCAAGCCGAAGAGACCAGACACCCCTTGGGAGACAGCCCCTAGATGGAAGAGGACCGCTAGGATACCTCCCAGACCTGAGCCCAAGCAGGCCGTAATAAATGGTTTACCTAGAGGTAAAGTCACGGCATACATCATGGGTTCACCAATCCCTAGGATGCCGACTGGCAAGGAGTCACGAGTTAATTGTCTCAGACGTTTGTTGCGTGATTTGAGGTAGAGGGCTAGACCCGCGCCGACCTGACCGCCCCCTGCCATCATCAGAATTGGCAAGAGATAGTTGACCCCGGCCGTTGGCCCTTCCGGATTATTCAGCATGGTGTGAATTGGGGTTAAGGCTTGGTGGAGCCCCACAGAAACCAGTGGCAAGAAGCCAACGGAGAGGATGAAGCCACCGAGGGCACCCAATTGGGTATAGAAGTAATCTAAGCTAGCATAAATCCCATCCGTGACAAGAGCAGCCAGCGGTTGAATGACAATGACCGATACCAGAACCCCGACTACGACGGTCAGGAGTGGCGTGAAGAAGGTGTCCAAAAGATCGGGCATGATACGACGAATGGCCCGCTCTAGGTAGGCGAAGAAAATCCCCATAAAGAGGGCAGCTAGGAGCCCACCAGCCCCTGGTGAGAAGGCCTTATTAGTTATTGGCAGAAGGATTGGCGCATCTGCCACCTTAGCTAAGAGAGGCATGCTTGGAACTGCCACGGACAAGGCCCCAGCCATGCCACCCAGAACAGCACTGCCCTTGAATTCTTTGGCCGCGTTCATGCCCACATAAATTGGCAAGAAGGCGAAAAGGGCCCAACCCATGGTCCGAATAGCTTGGAACCACCATTCGCCGGCCCAGGCATTCTGGTTGGAGACATTGATGACATTGGCAATCCCATTGATCATACCGGCCGAAATAATCCCCGGAAGCAAAGGAATGAAGATGTTGGCAATCCGTTGCAAGAAACGTTGCAGGGGCTTGTCATACTTAGCCTTTTGCTGGTCTTTGTTGGCCTTAGCCACTTGGTCGGCTGCTAGCTCCTCATAGCCCAAACTGAGACCTGTTAATTGAGCAAAGGCTGACCCAACTTGATTGACCTTGCCCGGTCCTAGGATGACTTGCACTTGGTCTTGGACGACTAGGCCCATGACCCCATCCACTTGCCTGAGGGCCTCTTGGTCCACTAGGGATAGATCGCGCAGGGTCAGGCGCAAACGCGTCATACAGGTTGCATTGGCTAGGACATTGTCCTTGCCCCCCACTAGGGATAGAATTCGACTTGCTAATTCATTCATGGTAATACCTCCTTAATTTGATCTTGCTTATTTACTGACTGCTGGCTGGCTTGGATAGCCTGGGCAATGTGGTCTTGATTATCAGACAAGAGGGCTTGGGCGCCCGCCAAATCACAAGCCGTTAAGGCCATGAGGATGGCGCATTTAACCTGGCCCTGGGCTGCTTGATAATAAGTCGCTGCCTGCTCCAAGGATAGGTCCGCGGTAGCGGCAATAATACGATGGGCGCGGTCAATCAATTTCTGGTTGGTGGCTTGAACATCAACCATGTAACCTTGATAGACCTTACCTAATTGAATCATGGCAGTGGTGGAAATCATATTGAGCACCAACTTTTGCGCTGTCCCAGCCTTGAGTCGGCTAGAACCGGCAATAATTTCTGGCCCCACCGGAATTTCGATTGGATAATCTGCCCACTGGCTAATCTCGGCCTCCTCCACACAGGCAAGGCCCGCCGTCAAAGCGCCCTGCTCCTTAGCATATCGTAAAGCAGCCACCACATAGGGGGTGCGGCCTGAGGCTGCGATACCGACTAAGACATCTTTGGCTGATAGTTCGAGGGCGGCTAAGTCCTGGACCGCTGCAGCTTGGTCGTCTTCAGCCCCTTCAATGGCCTGGGTCATGGCCTCTAAACCGCCAGCCATCAGGGCTTGGACTCGATCAGGGGCGACGCCAAAGGTTGGGGGACATTCCGAGGCATCCAAGAGACCTAGTCGTCCTGAAGTTCCAGCCCCTACATAAAAGAGGCGACCGCCTTGAGCCATAACGGGTACCAGGGCTTCTATAAAGGCATTAATCTCTGGCAAGGATTGCCTGACGGCTAAGGGGACTCCTTGATCTTCTTGATTCATGCGCTGGGTGATTTCGGCCACTGACAGGGTCTCAATGGCCTGCGACAGGGGGTTGGCTTGTTCTGTTGCTAACTTGCCTAGTTCCATAGTAGTTCCTCCTTCCTACAAGCTTATTATACCCCTTATGTAAGCGCATTACAAGGCGCTGTCTGGCTTTTTGTCAAGACATTTCTTGTACTATAATATTTCTTGCTCTGTCTTATCTTAGAAGACAAAAAAATGCCACAAGACCCCTTAGACTTAGAGGTCTTGTGACAGCTTATTTGATACAACGGAAACCAATATGGCTAGCCGTCACCAAGGCGTCAGCTCCATTGCGAGCACCTAGGCGATAGCGTTGGCAGTAAGAGGCATGACAGAGGAAGGAACCGCCGCGAATGGCGTACTCCCCTTTCAAGTCAGCTAGACTTGGAAGAGGTTGGGCCTGCTTAAAGTCCTGCAAAAGTTGGTAACGGGGATTGGCGCACCATTCCCAGACATTGCCGATGACCTGATAGAGACCCCAGTCATTAGGGGCATAGGTCTTGACCGGCGCTGTCCCTAAATAGCCGTCGGCCTGGCTATTAAAACCTGGAAAGTCCCCCTGCCAGGTATTGGCATGATAGCACCCATCGGCTTCTAGCTCCTGGCCCCAAGGAAAGGTCGTGGTCCGACCGGCCCGAGCCGCATACTCCCACTGGGCTTCAGTGGGTAAGCTCACCCCCGCCCACTGACAGTAGGCTAAGGCATCGGCCAAGGAGACATGGACCACCGGGTGGTCAGCCAAGGCGTCTGTGGCCAAAGCCCCATCAGGACCAAAAGGATGGAGCCAGTCGGCGCCTGCCACTACCCGCCACCAAGGTGTGCCAGGCACCCGCGGGGCCTTGGCTTCTAAGTCTTCTGACAGGAGGGCCTCAAAAACCAAGGAGCCTCCCGTCCGACTGGCAATGGTCTGGTAGCCAGTGGCCGCCACAAATTCAGCAAATTCTTGGTTAGTAACAGGGGTCGTGGCGATGCTAAAGGCCGCCACTTGCATGGGGATAGCAGGTGCTTCATAGTCCTCTACAAAACCCTGTCCTAGGGGCGCCCCCATTTGGAAGTGCCCTGCTGGTAACTTGACCCACTCCATGACTAGCCCTCCTGACGGGAATAGCCCATGACATCCCCACGTCGGGCGGCTGCCAAGGTGGTCACTAGGGCTGACAGGGGCCGCGCCACTAGACGCCCATCCTCAACAAAGCCTTCTTCACGATTGGCTAAATAGGCAACCAGCTTTTGAGTCAATTCCAAGACTACGGGCGCATAGGCTGCTTGCCCATAGAGGTTAACCTGTTCATGCGGATCGGCCACATAGTCGAAGAGTTGATAGCGGTCCTCAACCGGATACCAAATCAACTTATAACGTTCATTGAGGACAAATTGACTGGAATCTTGGCCTAGAACATGTTCCCCGTGAATGTCGGTCCGCCAGCCGTCAATTTGACCTAGCAAGAGCTGGCGCACGCTGCGGCCGTCCGTGGCCACTTGCTGGCCCAAGACCAGGTCTACTAAGGATGGGAAGATGTCTTGAATCTTAACCAGCTGGGGAATAGTATGATGGTGGGCCGCAATCAGATGGCCAGGGTCATAGATAAAGGAAGGAATTTGGATGCTGCCCTGATAAGGATAGCCTTTGCGGAAGAGATCATGCTCCCCTAGTTGGTCGCCATGGTCAGAGACAAACCAGAAGAGGGTGTCCTGAGCATGGCCGAACTCTTCCAAGGCCGTCAGGAAGCGACTAATCTGATGGTCCAGATGGGTGACCAAGCCATAGTAGCCGGCCAGCAAGCGCCGTTGATCGTCGGGCTTGAGGCGCCCTTTTTTACTATCAATGCTAGGAATGGTCTCTAGAACCTGCTCCCAATCACCTAAGTGGCGGTCCCATTCCTGACCCAAGAGTTGATAATACATATCGAAATAATACTGAGGCGGATTAAAAGGCGAATGTGGCTTCTCAAAGGACAACTTGAGGAAGAAAGGCACGGTTGGGTCCTTGGTCTTGAGGAATTCAATGGCTTCCGTCACCAGCCAGTTGGTTGGATGGAGAGCCTCTGCATAAGGCCAAGGCCGGGCCATCCAGGAATTACAATTGAGGCCGTCGTCCATGAGATCGGCTTGAGGCCCTAAATGCGCCTTGAGGAACTTAAGATAGTCACTTGACTGCTCAAAGGAAGCCCCATAAGCCCCATCATAGTGGCGATCGACATGGAGATAGCCGTCATGCAGGGTCACATGGTCAAAGCCTAGACGCTTGCGAGCCGGGTAGACATGCATCTTGCCAATACATTGGGTTTGATAGCCGGCATCTCGGAAGGTCTGGGGCAGGGTCTGGGTGAAGTTCCAAGGCATTTGGTCTTCGTAGCCCACCCGACCCGAATTGGCCTGGTCCAAGCCCGTGAGAAGCGCCGCGCGGGCCGGCACGCAGGACGGCACTGGCGAATAGGCATTGACGAAATTATAACCCTGGCTAGCCATCATATCTAAGGTTGGGGTTGAGAGAAAATCAGGCCCCTGGTTAATCCCTAAGGCGTCGGCCCGCATTTGGTCGACGACAATAAGCACCACGTTGGGGCGTTGCTTGCTGCTTGTCATGGTAGTGGAGTCCCTCCTCATTGGGTCGCAGGATTAAGCGACCTGTCTTCGCTTACATTATACACCCTCTGGCATCAAATTGCCTATCCCCTACTAAAAAAGATGAGAATATTAACAAAAATTATAAAAGCAAGCCCAAACTTGAGCCTGCCTTGACCCTAAGAATTAAACCATGCAAAAAGCCTGACTGAGAGTCAGGCTTTTATTTTAAGATTTTGCTTTTTTTAACTTGGCTTGCATATAAGCTTCCAAGTCACTGAGAGGGGCTACGGGTTGGTCCTTGGTCAGGCGGAAAGAGCGGCTTTCAAAGACTAAGATTAAGTCCACGCTGACCAACTTACCCCGATTGGTGGTTCGATCCAAACGCACCTTGCGCAGGCTAGACCAAGGCAAGAGATAGTGACGGCTACCCAGCTCAATCCGAACCTTATCTCCCAAATCTTCTATGGTGACGGTTCGCGTCCAAAGAAAATTATAGAAGGCATTGGCCAGGAAAAATAGTAGGAGCAGTAACACAACGAACAATAAGGGTCCATATTGATTATCGCGCGGGTAGAGGTCCAAGTCCAACAAGAAATTGACAAGGTCCTTGATGCCTAGTTGTGCTAGACCTAGCAAGACCAGAATAGAGAGCAAGCGTTGGCCGACAAAGCGACTAACTCTTAGCTTGACCTGATGGAGCAGATACTTGTTTTTACTTGTCATTTTGGTCTAGGCCTCCTTTTGGGGCTTGCTTCATGCCCTTTTCTAAATATTGAATCAGCCACTCTAGCTTAGCTAGCTGGTTATCTGAGGTCAGGTAGAAGCTGCGGCCACGAAATTTGAGGACTGCCGTCTTGCTGAAGATTCCACCATGACGTTTGGGTGCGATGAAAGTCTTGACACGACGCAGGCTAGTCCAATCATAGCCATAGAGCTTGTGATTAATCAGGATTTCCAGGCTTTGCCCCCGATCGTAAATGGTGACCGAGCGTTTCCAAAGGCTATTGTAGAGCAACCAGCCCAGAATGACTGCCCCTAGGAAGACAAAAAGCGCTAGCCAACTCTTAGGGTTCAAGTTGAGTCTCTTGGCCAAGTCTAGGCTCATAGGCGTCAAGATAGAGTAGATGAGAATGAAGGATAGGGCCTTGGCGCCCCAAAAATAAGAAACCCGGCAATCCAAGGTCATAACCAGGTCTTCTTGGCCTGGAGCCAAGGGCTTGCTTTTAGCAATAATCATACAAGTTAGGCCCCTCTCTGATCTAAATAGACCTGAAACTCTTGACCCAGCTCCATCAGAGCACCCATGGTCTTATCGGATGAAGACAAGCGGTAGGTGCGATCCTCAAAGACTAAGACTAGGCTAACCACGACTAGGCGACGTGATTTGTTGTGAAGCTGGGATGGCTTGACACGGCGGAGCTCCCGCCAGTCATAGCAATCCACTCGGTTGCCTACTTGCACCAAGACTTGGGTCCCCATGTCCACAATCCCTACCTTGCGCTGCCATATTCGATCATAGAGCCAGAAACCCAAGCCCAAGCATAGAAGTGCTGTAACTAGCACATAAGCAAGGCTCCATTGCTGCAAGTCCCGATTCAATAGTCCCCAAGTGATGAGCCAATGTATGCCATAGGCAAATAAGAAGGCCATGAGGATGGCGATGACAACACCGCTATAGAAGCGTAGGCCAAATAAATGGCTGACCCGAAGCTTTCCCTCAAAGAGTAGCTTTTCCTCTCTATTCGAATTTCGATATTGCATCTTATCACCCTTCCCTGTCTTCTCATTATAACTTAGCTGGCAGGACTTGAGAAGCCTCATCCTACTTGGAAAGAATCCCATAAGAAAAGGCAAGGCACAAGGCCTGTCCTGCTACTTCTAATGGCTTATCCCTGCTTTAGATAAGCCTGGAGGGCTTGGCCCAGCTCGCTCAGGGCCACCATACTCTTATCCGATGAAGAGAAACGATAGGTGCGACCCTCAAAGACCAAGACTAGGTTATAGGTACTGACCTGTCCACGTCTAGCGTAGAAGCGATAGGCTCTGACCTTACGGAGGGTCTGCCACTTATAACATTCCTGTTTTGAGCCAACTTGCAGGCAGACTTGGTCTCCCCTATCCACGATACGAACCTGTCGCTCCCAAAGCTTATTATGGAACCAATCACCCAGCATCCAAACCAGGATGCCTGAGATTATGAAGGAAGCCACGCTCCAGCCTTTCAGGTCCTCCTGCCACAAGCCTACTGCTTGCAACAAATGCAGGCAGAGGATAAAGCAAGCGAACATGACCAGGGCCATGAGACACCCCGCTAAGAAGCGGACGCCAAATACGTGGCTGATCCGAACCTTGCCTTCAAATAATAAGTGATTGGCTTGATCATTCTGTCTAACTTGCATGCTTTCACCCTTTCTAGTCTTTTCATTA
This sequence comes from Abiotrophia sp., assembly GCF_057275535.1. Taxonomy (NCBI): domain Bacteria; kingdom Bacillati; phylum Bacillota; class Bacilli; order Lactobacillales; family Aerococcaceae; genus Abiotrophia; species Abiotrophia sp. The sequence goes on along the minus strand of NZ_DBHIRJ010000009.1, from coordinate 62,715 downwards.
TAACTTAGCGAGGGGTCCTTGAAAAGCCTGGTTCCATTTACCTAGCTGTCAACGGGCTAAGATTTAATAAATTGTTAGCGACAAGTTAAGAAAGACTTAATACTTGCTTCAAGAAGGCTTCAGTTTCACCCCCTATAGTAAGTTCATCAAATAAATCCAAGGAGTGATTTCCATGTCAACCAAACACACACTTACCAAACTCAGCCTAGTCGCCCTACTTAGCCTAGGTCTTGGGGCCGGCACTTTATCTCAAGTCGTCTTAGCGGAAGAAAACAGCGCATCATCCAGCCAAATGCCAGATGATAAGAAAAAAGATGAAATGAGTCAAGATCTTGTCGGTCAATTGATGGGTCAAGAAAAACACAAGGTCATGGGGATGGCTAAGGTCACCAGCAAAGAAGTAGTCCTGACTGGCTTCTCCAGCGATGAAGCACCTGACCTCCACGCTTACCTAACCAAGGATGGCGATGTTGAGCACGGTCTAAAATTAGGCAAGGTCGACGCCAAGGGGGCTATCCAAGGCTATAAACTCGATAAGGTCGATCTCAGCCAATACAACACCTTAACTATCTACTGCAATGAAGCTAAGGAAACCTTCGGCTCCGCTATGCTAACTAAATTGGCTGACGCCAACATGGACCAAGCCATGAAGCGTATGGGCGAACTCATGGGCGCCAATGGCAAAATGGTCATGGGTTCTGTGACCATTGAGAAGAACCAACTCAAACTCAGCAACTTCAAATCCGACAAAGCGCCTGACCTCCATGTTCTCCTGAGCAAAGACGGCAAGTTGGAAACAGCCGTTGAAGTTGGCGCTGTAGATGCTGACATGATGGAACAAAGCTATGACCTTAATGGTTTGAAGGCAGATGGCTACAACAAGGTCTTAATCTACTGTGTTGAAGCGCATGAAGTCTTCGGTCAAGCTGACCTTAAATAAGCTTACTAGCAGTCTACCACCTGAACCAGCGTCAGGTGGTTAAACTGCTTTTAGCTTAAGCGTGACTTACTACTCCTACTCTCAAACTGTGCTATAATGGCCTTGTCCCTGCTATTTGCGGCAGGATTTGAATTCAGTCATACACCGAAAGGAGGGTCCCTATGACCCACATCCTCCTAGTTGACGATGAGCCAGCCATCCTGGATATCGTCACTCGCTACTTGACTAAGGAAGGCTATCAAGTCACGACTGCCTCCAACGGCCAAGAAGCCTTAGCTCGCTATCAGGCCCAGGCCATGGATTTAATTATTACGGATATTATGATGCCTCAAATGGATGGCTATGACTTCATCGATGCCGTCTTGCAGTTACGTGAAGATCAGCCTTTTATCTTCATCACCGCCAAAGATCAAGCGGTCGACCGGATTTATTCCCTAACCCTAGGGGCCGACGATTATGTAACCAAACCCTTCAGCCCAAGGGAGCTGACCTTGCGCGTCAAAAATCTCATGCGCCGCATTCAACCAAGCCAAGCTACGCAATCCGTCTTAACTTGTGCCCCCTTTGCCATCGACGAGGGCCAACATCGCATCACACTCTACGACCAGGCCTTGCAGCTATCACTCAAAGAATTCCAGCTTCTGGCCCTCTTCCTCAAGAATCCCGGTCGAGTCTTCGCCAAATCAGAGCTCTTCCTCAAGATTTGGGAGACAGACTACATGGAAGATGCCAACACCCTCAATGTCCATATCCATTCCTTGCGCGATAAATTAGCCAAGTCAGCGGGACAGCGTCCCTACCCCAAGATTGAAACCGTCTGGGGGCTGGGCTACCGCTTAGGAGGTGGTGACTCATGAAGCTCCGTTCGCTCGTCTTCCTCGCCTTTCTTAGTTCTACCCTCTGCGCCCTCCTGCTAGTCTGGTGGGGGCTGCAACAAATGTTAGTCTCCCCCAACGTGGCCTACATCATTATCTGGATGACCTTAGGGGCTAATTTGCTAGGAGCCCTAGTGGGCTTCTGCCTACTGCAGCCCAGCGTCAAATCCCTGCAGCAACTGAGCCGTGACGTCCGTCGCGTGGCCAACCAGGACTTCCAGCCAGTCCAGACCATCAAATCACCGGCAGAATTGGCCTCACTCGCTGCCAATATTAACCTCATGATTCATGATCTCAACCAAAGTTTCCAGGCCCTAAGCCAAAGCGAGCAAGACAAGACCCGCCTCATGGCTAGCTTAAGCCACGATATCAAGACGCCTCTAACTGCTCTCCAGCATCAAGTGGAGGCGTTGCAAGATCAGATGGTCCCGGCAGATGAAATGGAAGCCCTCTGGCAGGCCATGTCCTGCCAAGTCGATAGACTCAAGACGCTCACCCAGCAACTTATGGAAGTCGGCCTCATGGAGACCCAGTCCAATCGGCATGTGACTGCAGGTCAACTAGAGACCCTACAACTCGATGATTTCCTAATTCAGTTGCTAACCAGTATCCAGCCCCATTGTAAGCAGAAGGAACAGGAACTGGACGTCCAGCTAGCTCCTGACCTAGAGACCATTAAGACAGATGGCGATAAACTGTCTCGTATCTTACTCAATCTCTTAGAGAACGCCAGCAAGTACTCGCCAGAGCAGAGTCGCATTCAACTCCATATCCAAAAAGAAGGCCAAGGAATCGGCTTCCATATCATTGATCAAGGCATGGGCATTCCCACCCAAGACCTGCCCCACATCTTCGACCGCCTCTACCGGGTCGAACAGTCCCGTAATCGGGAGACAGGCGGCGCCGGCCTGGGACTCTATATCAGCCAAACCCTGGCGCAACAATTAGGGGGCCATATTACGGTCACTAGTCAAGTAAACCAGGGTAGCCACTTCAGCTTATGGCTACCACTATAGCCATAGCAAAAAGGCCAGAAAGATTCTGGCCTTTTTCTTATGGTCTAAAAAGTCGATAAGCTCGCCAGGTCAAGTGGCTAGAGAGGCGACTGACCGGTTCCCAAGTGATCCATTTGAGTGAGACTAGCTCATAGAGGCCCTCTTGCGCATAAGCAAGCACTTCTTTAGCAACTGAGCCCCAGCCCCCATGGTCTAAATCATTGTAGACAGCACCAGGTGGCAGTGGGCGGTTTTCTCCTTGGTCAGAAGACTCGGACTCCCGCTGCTGACGGGATTCGGTCTCATCGGAGGAAGACCCATCTTGCTGGCTAGAACCAGATAGCTCACTGTCCACTTCAGCCCCCTCAGGCAATCGGAAATCTGAGGCCTTTATTTGATTGTAGCCAAAGAATTCAAATTGTCCCTGCACCTCACCGGACGGATCCAGGCAACGGTAGTTGAGACTGGTCATTTGGAAGTCGTCCTTGCTGAAGCGGACTTCCATATAGTTATAGATATCTTCTACCGGAGTGTCTTCAGGCTCTAAGGTGATTCCCAAGGTCTTAGAGGTGAAATCCGACAATTTAAAGTCACGTTCTAGGACCGTGAGCCGATAATCATCCTGACCTTCTTCAAACTGGAAGTCGTCTTCATGGTCCAGTATCCAGTCTAGCATGAGACGGTAGTTAGGTCGTAGGCGAAAAGCCGCGGGCATCTGGATGGCAGACCATTTGTTAGTCTGCTCTGTATAAAGGTAATACTTGTGGTTGCTGTCCCCCAGATAGTAGACCTCCATATGGTCAATACCCCGACTATAATCCAAATAACCCTGAAGGTCCTTGCCAGTCTTGGCATCATAACGGTAGGCCGCTTGATAATTAGAGGTGGCATTTTTATCCCCCGAAGAGCCTTTCAGAGCCACCGAGGTCAAATGCTCTCGACTTTGGCGCACGGCTTTTAGAAAGTCCGCCCGAGAGAATTGGTCACAATCATGGTCCGACCATTCTTCCGAGGTCTCCTCAAGGTTGGAATGCTGACTAGTAGACGATTGGCTGCGGGTCCTGGCCTGACTCTGGAAGCCTGGCAGACTGAGGGCCAAGCTATTGGCTAGCAAGGTAGAAACAAGTAAGTATTTGAGACTTTTCTTCACGTCACATCCTCCTCTATCTAATCCATTGGACTGCTATCTTGTCTCCCTTATTATAACAAAGTAGCCAAAAACAAACAAACCCCTCGGGCCAGTCTAAACTAGGCCGAGGGCTTGCTTAATACTTAGTTGGCGTCTTGGGCTACAATTTCTTGCACCCATTGGATGAAGTTATCCGACGCATGGCCGGTCCGTTCAGCTGTGGTATTACCTTGCCCCCAAACCGTCGCAAAGTCCACTGATTTGACAGCCCCATTAGCTTGATTCTCTAGGGCTAGGGCCAGGTTAGTTTCCACCGTCAAGGCCGTGTCTCCTTGGCTAAGGCCGGAACGAATCCGCCAGTGAGGTGCTGGTTTAGAGGTTTGGTAGCCAGAATAAGCGGACGTCAGATAGAACATTGGATTGTAGAGGTCCTGACGTTCTGCAATGGTCTTACCCAGACTATCGGTCTTAGCCAAGTCAGACTCAAAATCCGTCACATACTGGCTGTTCCAGTCGGTCAAGCTCTCATACTTGGTTTGATTGTTCTTTAGCAGGCGGGCCACTAGCTGGTCAAAATGAAGCTCATTGGCATCCGCTACCCCGAAGACCGCATTCTCCGCTAGGCTGCGGTCCAAGGCATCGAAGGCAGGCACAGACTTGCTGGCCGTCTTAACATACTTGGCGAAATCCGCCAGGCTGGAAATCTTGGCGGTATTAGTGGCCGCATCATAGGTCACCCATTGAGCCTCAGCATTCAAGCTATCAATATAGGCTTGAGCCGTCTCATAGGTGACCGATTCTGTCGATCCACCCGGACCAGCACCATCGCTGGTATAAGGGAAGCTGGTATCGGCTAGGAAGTTATTGAGGGATTGATTGACGACCCCTTCTAGATAAGTGGCATAGGAGCCTTGGGTATAAATCCCCTCACTAGATTCTGTCAGGGTCAAGGCTTGGCCTTCATGTTTGAGGCCAAGCTGATTGATATAGTTGGCATATTCCTTAGCCAAGTCTTGTGATAAGGCCTGGGTAAAGGTACCCTCTGCCCGACTATTGCTGTCAGCGAACTGACCCAGGTTCCATTCATAGGCAGCATCCGCATAATCCAAGCTGGTAATGGGACTCCAAGTCATAGTCCCATAAGGCGCATCGGAAATTGGGTTGCCTTCCTTGTCCTTCATGGCTGCCCCTAAGGCTTCCAAGTAAGGATTGTAGAGGGTCGAATCCCCACTAGCCCCTAGGACAGCAGACTGAGCCCCACCGCCACTATGGCCAAAACTCACAATCTTGTCGGTGTCACCTGGCAGAACATCCTTGTTATAACGAACATAACGGATAGCCGCCTTAAGGTCGGTGACGCCCCATGGCGCACCGCCCACTACTTCTTGGCCCTGGCTATCGGTGGTGTTGTCGCGGCCACGAATACCAGGTTGCAGATAAATCATCCCGGCTTGGGTATAGCTGGCAATGCCGTCAGCAAGCCAGGTTGGTGCCTGAGAGGCATTAAAACCCGGCGTGTTAACCGGTAGGACATAAGGAGCAGTCGCAGCGGTAAATTGGCCCACTTGGGCGTCAGACTTGACGCTGGCAGTATAGGTTCCATCGCCGTTGGCAGTCGCCTCTAAATAGGCACCCGGCACATAAATACCCAGGGTCTCATAGTCCAAGGAAGCAGGGTTGGCGACATAGACGACGCCGACCTGCCAGTAGATATCATTGATTTCATCGTATTGCCAAGCCGCATTGTCAAAAGCCAAGCTGTATTGGCCGACGGCGGTCCTTTCTTGGCTCGACGCTTCTTGGTTATTGGCCTCTTGGGCTAGCACAGGCACTTGGCTGGCCAGCAGATTGGCACAAAGCAAGGTCAGGGCGCTTAGTTTCAGTTTTCTCGATAGGGTCATATCATTCAGTCCTTTCACTTATTAAGGGCTGGAGAAAATTCATGGGGGGGATTTACTTGTCGCCTAGCCAGCAAATGACTTCCTGGCGCGGCTTACGGCTACGGGGATGTTTAGGGTCCTTGAGACGGTAACCCAGGGACAACATGCTAGCCACCCCTTCGCGCTCCGGATCCAACCAACCTTTGGCAGCCAGCAAGGCATTGACCGCCTCATAATCGAAGCCTTCGATTGGGCAGGAATCAATGCCCAGCAAGCTAGCACTCATCATCATATTAGCTAGGGCGATATAGGTCTGCTTACTCGTCCAGTCAAAGAGGGCCCGCGGACTATCCAGACGCATGTGTTGGGTTTGGAAGGTTTCATAGAGGGTCAAACGACTATTAAGGTCCTGATCAGAAGTCAGGCCTCGACGAATCAGGCTGGCCCGCATAGAAGGACCGTCATAGCGAGCATTCTTCTCCGCTAGGAGGATCACAAAGTGGCTAGCGGTGTCCAATTGCGGTTGTGCACCCCAGGCTAGGGGTTGGAGGTCCGGCCGGATGGCTTGAATTTGCTCCCGGTCCAAGACCAAAAAGCGCCAACCTTCCAGGCCAACTGAAGAAGGGCTGAGCCAGGCAGCGTCTAGAATGACCTCCATATCCTGGCGGGATATATGACGACTGGCATCATAGACCCGGACAGCTACTCGGTGGTCTAGGGCTTGACGAATTTGTTCTTGAATGGCTTCTTGTGTCATGGCATACATCCTCTCTAGTCTTTTGTTTTAGTATAGTCTACTGGTCTCCTTAAGTCTAGATAAACGCTTTCTTCTAGCCCTGACCCAACTAGCGCGCGGAGCGGGACTTTGTTATACTAGAAGATGACAAAGGAGCGATATCAACCATGACATTTTCTAAGTTTTCTGACAGCAAGTGGGCCAGCTGGGCCAAGATTCTGATTATCACTGCCCTGGCCTATGCCATTGAAAGCCTGGTGCCAGCCCTGGGGGCTTCCATGCTGGCCATTCTGCTAGGCATGGCCCTGTCCGCCTGGCGACCCCCTGCCTCGACCAAGCCAGCCAAGCAAATCAGTGGCCAACTGCTCAAAATCGGCATTGTCTTTCTGGGCTTCGGCTTGTCCTTTGCTAAACTGCAAGCAGTGGGCCTCAAGGTCTACTTGGTCTTGATTCCAGTCGTGGCGGTGGCCCTCTTGAGTGCCCGCTACCTAGGCCGCTGGATGGGGATTGAGTCGCGTTCAGCCCTCTTAGTGGGTATGGGGACGGCCATTTGTGGGGGCTCGGCCATTGCCGCTGCTGCACCCATTGTGGAAGCTGAGGACTCAGAGATTGCCTTCGCCATCACCACCATCTTCCTCTATAATACCCTGGCACTCTTCCTCTTCCCTCTCTTAGGGGCTTGGTTGGGCTATGGCGACCAAAGCTTCGGCCTCTTCGCCGGGGCGGCCATTAACGATACCTCTTCGGTCGTGGCCGCTGGCTTCGCCTTTAGTGAGGCTGCCGGCACCACCGCCACCATCGTCAAGATGGCCCGGACACTACTCATTGTGCCGGTCTGCCTAGGCCTGGTTGGGGCTCGCTATCAACAAGCAAGCGCGCAATTGGCTGACGGCCAAAGGGCTCAAGTCAGCTTGTGGGAACAAGCCCGCCGCCTCTTTCCTAGCTTCATCGCCTACTTCCTCTTGGCGGTCCTGGCTAGCTCCCTCCTGCCTCTACCTGCTTGGCTGCTAGACGGCTTCAAGTTGCTAGCCCGTCTGACCATGATTGCGGCCCTAGCTGGGGTGGGCTTGGCCGTTGATCTGAGACAGTTGCGCCGGGCCGGTAGCCAGTCCATCTTGCTAGGGGGCCTCTGTTGGGCCCTGGTCATTGCCACTGCTAGCCTAGCCATTCATTTCTTCTACTCTTAAGATTAGCATGCAAAGGACGAGAACCATGAAATATCGGGATAAAGTCGATCTCTTCTTAACCCTACTGGCCGGCCTGCCCCTCCTGGCCAGCGGTCTCTTCGGCCTTAGCTATGTGACGACCGTCATGCTAAGTAACTATCAGCATGGCCTCTGGATTGCCCAAGCCATGTCAGTCCTACTCATTTGGATTGGCGGCTATTTCTGCTATTATGCTTGGCGCAAGCGGCGACGCATCTTGAGTGACTATGATGTCCTCTACCGCCACTATCCTGAACTGGCTGACGACTGGAGTCGCTTAGGTCGCCAAGCCCAGGTGGCCGATTCAGAGCTAGGGATTTACTGCTATAAAGAGCATCTGGTCATCACCGCCCAAGGCCTCTACATTTGCCCCCTCAAGCAAATCGCGGCCATGGGCTATCAGGTGCAAAAGGTCCCCGTCAGCCGCCACCTCAAGCAAGCCCATCTCCTAGTCTACTGGCGCGACCTGGCTGGTCAGAAGGAAATGCGGGACCTAGGTCGGTGGACAGGCGACCGCGAGCGTGCCCTAGCTAATTTCTTAGCCGACCTTAAGACGCTTGCGCCCCAGGTCCAAGATGTCAGTCCTAACAAATAAGCTCACACAAAGAAAGAGCCCAGCTGAGCTGGACTCTTTTTTCATATTATGACTTGTCTGCCAAGGCTGGCAGAACCGACACCACTTGGTGCTGACAGTCTACCGAAGCTTCAAGTGCCGCTAGAATGTCGGCCACTCGCTCCTGAGGGCAGAGGGTCAGGATGCTAGGACCCGCCCCCGAAATGACAGTGGCATAGGCGCCCTTTTCAAGAGCCGCGGCCTTAACCGCCGGGAACTCTGCAATTAGAGACTGACGGTAAGGTTCATGGAACTTGTCTTGCATCATGAGTTGACCCATGGTCGAGTAATCACCCTGCATCATGGCCATTAACATGACACTGGTCAGGGCATTCTGGGCAATGGAATCCGGCTTGGAGTAGACCTCAGGCAAGACACTGCGGGCTGCCGCCGTCGACAACTCATAGGCTGGGGTGGAAATAATGACCCCGACCCCTTCCAAGTTACCTACTTGATAGAAGAGTTGATCGGTCTCTGGCTCATAGTAACCCACGAAGAGGCCACCGGTGATGCAGGCCCCCACATTGTCGGGGTGGCCTTCCTTGGCACTGGCCAGGCGCACCTTATCGAAGGTCGATAGGCCCAAGTCAGCAAAATCATTAGCCAGCTCAATGCCGGCCACAATGGCTGAGGCCGAGCTGCCCATGCCATGGGTCAGGGGAATCTGACTCTTCATGGTCAGATGCAGGGGCGCTAAGGTCTTGCCATAGCGGGCTGCCGTTTCCAGGGCCACTGCCACCACTAGGTTGGACTCATCCTGGGGCAGGCCGGCCATAAAGTCGGTCTCAAAATCCACCTGCCAACGCTCAGCCGGACCAGCCGTCACCGTCAGATAGCGGTCGACCGCAATCCCGATTGAGTCAAAACCCGGTCCCAAGTTGGCACTAGAGGCAGGAAAATCCTTTTGCCATACCATGAATTCCGCCTCCTAGACCATGAGGTAGCGGGCTACCACAGTGGCATTGGCTTCTAACTTAGCCAAGACTGCTGGGCTGATGGCTTCGGTCTTAATGGTCAAGCCTGGCGCTTCGGCCAAGGTCAAGTAGCCAATTTCTAAGGTTTGGAGGACAGCGCGAACATGGCTAGCTGGCGCATCAAAACGTAGGTAGTAGCAAGCTGGTGCTTCCTGGCTGACAATAGCTAATTCTTGGCTTGGCAAGACAGCCGGAATGAAGCCACGGTCGGCAATTTGTAAGATGTCCGACACTACGGCAGAAGCCGTCTCCAGACTACCGGCACCTGGCCCCCAGAACATGGTTTGGCCGACCGCATTGCCTTCCACATAGACAGCGTTGAAGGCTTCAGAGACACCAGATAAAGGATGGGCGTTTGGCAAGAGGACAGGCTCTACCCCGACTTGAATGCCGGCAGCTGTCTTGGTGCTCTTACCCAAGAGTTTCATGGTATAGCCAGCTTGGGCTGCAATGGCGATGTCGCTGGCATCCACTGTGTCAATCCCCTTGACGCTGACTTGATGGAAGTCCACGCGGGTGTCATAAGCTAGACGAGACAAGAGGGTAATCTTACGGGCTGCGTCAAAACCACCCACATCATTGGTTGGGTCGGCTTCGGCATAGCCCTTTTCTTGAGCAACAGACAGGGCATGGTCATAGGTCCAGCCGTCTTGGGTCATGTGGCTAAGCATGTAGTTAGTGGTCCCATTCAGAATCCCCATGACACCCGAAATTTGGTTGGCCGCCAAGCCCACTTGGACCCCGTTAATAATGGGAATCCCACCGGCTACACTGGCTTCATAGAGCAGGCTGACGCCCTTTTCATTGGCTAGGGCTTGTAGCTCATCAATGTGGAGGGCTAGCAGATCCTTGTTGGCAGTGACCACGTGACGGCCTTGGCTCAGGGACTGACGGATGACTTGATAGGCGAAGTCCACGCCCCCCATGACTTCCACCACTAGGTCGATGTCCGCTTCATAAATATCTTCTACCCGGTCGGTGAAGACTGCTGATTCTAAGCCCAGACGGTCCACTTTGTCGGGATCCCGGGTCAGAACATGGCTGATGACTAGGTCTTCTTTATATTTTGCTTGGAATTGGGCTTGGTTCTCAGCTAAGACCTTCACGACCCCGCCACCTACCGTACCGATACCACATAATGCGATTTTCATTCCTGCTCGCCTCCATTTCAATTCTACTCCTCTAAGTTTAGTGGGAATGGCCTGTTTTTTCAAGTAAATTTCATAAGAAAGTATATCGTTTGGGCAAAATATAGTGTATCATAGTAACTGTTAGGCTCTAGCGCCAATCTGATAGAAGGATGGATAGATATGATGATTGTAGCAAAATTCGGAGGCTCCTCCCTGGCCAACGCCGGCCAGATTAAGAAGGTAGCCGCCATCATCCAAGGCAAACCAGAAATTAAAGCCGTCGTCGTCAGCGCCCCAGGCAAGCGTTTCGCTGAGGACATTAAGGTCACCGACCTGCTCATCGCCCTCTTCGATGCGGTGCAAGCAGTCGTTGGACAAGTAGGCCACCAGACGGAGGCCCTATTGCAAGCTGAGCCAGTAGCTCAGGCCCGTCAAAAGGTGCTGGACCGCTATGCCAGCATCCTGATCGAGTTGGGCTTGTCAACAGAGCTTTTGGCTTATTTTGAAGATACCCTAAATGGCTACATGGCCGACATTCAGGAGCCTGAGCGCCTGCTGGATGCCCTTAAGGCTTGCGGCGAGGACTTCAACGCCCAAGTAGTCAGCCACTACCTGATCAGCCTGGGCCTTGACGCCCACTATGTGTCGCCTAAGGAAGCCGGCATCTTAGTGACGGACGAACCGTCTAATGCCCGCCTCTTTGACGAGTCCTACGCCCAAATCGCCAAACTCCGCGACCGGGCTGGCGTCCTCATTATTCCAGGCTTCTTCGGCTACTCTAAGGGCGGCGACATCGTGACCTTCTCCCGTGGTGGGTCTGATATTTCCGGGGCTATCATCGCCAACGGCCTAGGCGCCGACCTCTACGAGAACTACACCGACGAGTCCTTTATCTACTCCATGCATCCGGGCAAAATCGCACGGCCGCATCCAATTAAAGAAATTACCTATAGCGAAATGCGGGAGCTATCCTATGCCGGCTTTGGGATTTTCCACGAGGAAGCCTTGGAACCTGTCTACCGCAATGACATTCCGGTCATGATTCGCAACACCAACCAACCGGAAATCGCCGGCACCAAGATCGTCTCCAAGAAAGAACTCGACCCCCGCTATCCAGTCACCGGGGTCAGCTCAGCGACCGGTTTCACCGCCATCTCCATCAGCAAGTACCTACTCAACCGGGAAATGGGCTTCATGCGCCGCGCTATCCGCTTCTTCGAGGAAGCTGGCGTGCCAGTCGAACACGTGCCTTCAGGCATCGACAGCATTTCCCTGGTTATTCGCTCGGCTAATATCCAATCGCCCGAGCATTTGGCCGGCATCCTGGCTACCATTCAGGACAAACTCAATCCTGACTCCATCCAAGTGGAAGACGACCTCTGCATCTTCGCCATCGTCGGGGAAGCCATGCGGGAAAATGTCGGGGTGGCGGCCGCAGCCAGCCGGACTTTCGCTGAAAACCACATTAACATCCGCATGATCAGCCAAGGCGCATCCGAAATCAGCATGCTCTTCATGATCAAGGCCGAGGACGAAGACATCGCCCTCCAAGGCCTCTACCAAGCCTACTTCCCACGCGAAGCCCTAGCCACCCTAGCCGCTGCCGCGCAAGGAGAATAAAGAAAAGTGCAGTTCAGGACCTGAACTGCACTTTTTGTCTGCTGTTTTGTGTTGAGGTTGGTGGCTTGCACACCATTTCGGCCTAATCACCTTTTTCTTGCCTATAATCCGCGAGCCAGTGGTCCACTGGCTCTTCTAGTTTCGGCGCAAACCGTCCTTTTCCTGGCCTAAAGCCCGAGCTAGTGGTCCACTCGGCAAAGTGGTCCACTAGCTCATTCAGTTTCGGCGAAATTCGCCCTTTTCCGGCCTAAAGTCCAGAGCTAGTGGTCCACTTTGCCGAGTGGACCACTAGCTCAGGGCGAGGGCTAAGGCTCCGTCACTAGCAACTCAATAACGGGCTCCACAAGCTCCGGTTCTAGGCCTAGGCCTTGGAGTTCTAGCATCTTATAGGCAATCGGCATGTCCTTCTTGACCAGGGCCCAGATTTGGTCCTTGGCCTGGTTTTCCATTTGGGCTTGCTCGATATAAGAGAAAATGACATCTAGACAGACTTGCTGCGAGTCACGCTTCAGCTGCTTGAAGGAGAGGGTCACCGACCCGTCAGCTTCAAGGCGCACTAGGCTGTCGCCTTGCGCGTTCAGACCGACGTCAAGAAGGCGACCCTGGCCCGCTAGCTCTAGGTCCGTCAAACAAGCCCCCACAAAGGTTAGCTCATAGGTCCGAGGCCCAGTCCCTTGAGGCTCAAGCTTGAATGCTTTGCCATCGACAAAGGTCAGCCCAGTCGTAAGGAAGGCCGTGCCGGCTGAAGTATCAGTTGCAGTTTCAGCCTCTTCCACCAAGTCGAAGTGTCCATCGGCGCCACTATAGATTCTCAGCTCCAGGACGCTTGGGTTGGCTAAGGAATTGTCAGTCCCATCCTCGCCCGACAGAGGCAGGATGGCGCCCGCCTTGGCGAAGAGGCCCATGCGTTCCAGCGGCCGATAAATCGATAAGCGCCGGCCCCCACTATAGCGCAAGCCAGTCTGAATATCATACCAAGTCCCCTCCGGCAGCCAACCATCGAAGCGGGAACAGAGACTGCGCTGATGGCGCGGCTGGGTCAGGGGCATAACCATGATTTGGCTACCAAAATAATATTGATTGGCCACTTCATAGGCCGCCTCCTCTTCAGGGTGCTGATAGTAGAGCGGCTCAATTAGGGGCTGCGCCTGATAGGCCGCCCGGTAGTTCATGGTATAGAGGTAAGGCAGGAGCCGGTGGCGCAGGCGCAAGTAGTCCTTCATGCTGCTAGCATATGGCTCCGGATAGCGCCAGGGTTCTTTGCCTAGGAATTCTGAAGACGAACTATGTAGACGCATAATAGGAGAAAAGACACCCAGCTGGTACCAGCGCAAGGCCAGCTCATTGTCGCGGTAGCCGAAGATGTGGCCGCCGATATCATGACTCCACCAACCATAGCCGATATTGCTTGCCGTCGCCGTGAAATAAGGCTGGAAGTCCAGCGATTCCCAGGTCATGTGGCTGTCACCCGAGAAGCCCACCGGATAGCGGTGACTCCCCGGTCCGGCATAACGGGAGAAGGTAATGCCTTGAGGGCCACGGGCCTGAATATCGTGGTAGTGATAGTGGTTGAGCACCCAGAGCGGGTCCACGCCCTTGACGGTCTGGCCTTGTTGCCAGTCAATCCACCAGAAGTCTACCCCCTGCTCTTCTTTTGGATGGTGCAGGTGTTTGAAATAAGCTTCTAGGAAGCGAGGTGAGGTCGGGTCGAAGACCACATATTCGCCACCCTCCCAATCCAGGCCAAGCTCTTGGGCCATTTGCTGGTACATAGACTCAAAAGGCCGCACCCCATCGGCCGGATGGACGTTAAGAGTGATGCGCAGCCCATGCTGGTGGAGCCAGGCCATAAAGCCCGCGGGATCCGGGAAGAGCTCCTCATTCCAGGTGTAACCAGTCCAGCCGCTGCCATATTGAGGCGGAACGGAGACCACATGCCAGTCCATGTCGATGACCGCCACGGTGAAGGGCAGACCCTCGGCTTCAAAACGCTCAATCAGCTGGCGATAGGTCGCCTCGCTATAGCGATAGAAGCGACTCCACCAGTTGCCCAAGGCATACTTAGGCAGGAGGGGCTGGGGCCCGGTCAAGCGATAGAAGTCGGCCAAGCAAGCCCGGTAGTCATGGCCATAGCCAAAGTAATAGAAGTCTTGGCTGTCGCCTTGCTTGACCTGGTACCAACCATCCTGAGTCAGTTGCAGACTCTGGCTGTCATCTAGAACGCTGAAGCCAAAACGGGACATAAGCCCCCGCTCTAGCGGCACCGCCCCATTGGCATGGTCCAAGGTCTGAGCCGTCCCACCCAAGTCTTGGATGGGGTCGCCATAATGCCAATCACTGTGGTAGATACTGAAGTAGCCCCGCAGCTTGAAGACCAAGCCCTCTCTAGAGAAGGCCTGCTTGTCATATTGAATGAGCACATGGTCGGTGATGATTTCCAGTAGGTCCTCCCGCTCCCGGATTTCATAGTGAGGCACAGGAAAGTCCCGGTTCAAGACCGTCTGGGTCTGACCATCATAGAAGGTCCCCGTCGGACTATACTCGGCCCGAATCAAGCGAGAAGTCAGAATAGTGAAGCGGTAATTAGGCCCCTGAATGATGGCCTCTGGCGCCGCCAAGAGCTGATAGTCTCCATAGACAGCTTTAATCATGGCTAGTACTCCCTTCTAAGGATAAATTCTTGTTGATGAGGTTGGCGGGGATGTATTGCTGGCGCTGGTCGTGAGCGGTCTGACCTGACGGCAAGACGCGACTCAAGCTAGCCATGGCCTCTTCCCCCTTGTGGACCTGATTGAGGTCAATGGTGTTGACCTCGGTCGCCAAATACTGAAGATAAGGAATGTTATCAAAACTCATGAGACGCCGGTTCGGGTCCCACTGGCCTAGCTGGCTTTGGCTGACCTTGACTAATTCCATGGCTAGAACATCGGCGGTCACCATAAGGCCCTGGTAGTTGGACAGGTCCTTAATCAAGTCATCCAATTTAGTGTTGAGGTAGAGGGGCAAATCCCCCTGGCCGCCAGCCGCCTGATAGGCCGCATTGGCCCCCGCATAACGGGCCTGAATAACCCCCACTTGGTCGGGCTCAAATTGATAGCTTAAGAAGGCTAGGTCCAAGCCCTGGCTGCGGGCTAGCAATTCTACTCCGGCATAGGCTAGGTCATAGTCCTTGGAGTTGAGTAGCTGCACATGGTCAGAAGCCTCTACTAGGGCCTGGCCTTGCGCCGTCAAATAGGTGTCGATGAAGACCAAGGGCTCGCTGACACTTTCTATCATAGCTGCTGCCATATGAGCATCACAGCCTACTACGATATGACCTGCAAAGGCCCACTGACGTCTGACTTGGTGGACGGCCTCTAGGCTCTCAATATTATGAAGCAGGATGTAGTAGTTCTCTTGCCTAGCAATGCGCTCAATCCCCTCTAGGAGAGAGGCCACAAAAGGGTCGGAATAATTAAAATCCCGTCCGCCACTATAGAACAAGACGCTGACCAAGCGCGAAGCCTTAGTTACTAGGGCTTTGGCATTGAGGTTGGGCGTGTATTGCAGCTCCTGGGCCAGGGCTTGAATCTGGACCACCGTCTCCTGAGAAACCTTGTGGTGGCGGTCATTTAAGACATTGGATACGGTCGCGATACTGACATTGGCGGCTTGGGCAATGTCTTTTAGGGTTGCTTTTTTCATTGGGGTCGCCTCAAATCTGACGATTACTTGCTGGAACCTGTCGCAATCCCGGCAATAAATCGTTTTTGGAAAATAATATAGACAATGACAATCGGAATGATTGAAATAGTCGTGGCAGCGAAGAGGCCGCCGTAGTCGGTGCCATACTGGCCATTGAATTGACGTAAACCTACCGCCAAGAGTTGCTTGGACTTGGTGTTAATCATCAAGTAAGGCCAGAGGAAATCTTCCCAACTCCATAGGAATTGGAAAATGGCTAAACTGGAAATGGTGTTGCGTGACATCGGCAAGATCAGGCGATGGAAGATATAGAAATCCGAACCCCCATCGACCCGTGCCGCTTCAATCAGCTCATTGGAGATGCCTGAGATGCTTTGTTTGAACATGAAGATCCCGAAGCCGCTGACCATACTTGGGATAATCAGAGACTTATAGGAATCCAGCCAACCGAACTTAACCATCATCTCATATTTAGGAATAATGGTGACGGCCCATGGCAACATCATGGTACTCATAACCACCGCGAACAGCAAGGATTTGCCTTTGAAGGTGAACTTGGCGAAGATAAAGCCAAAGAGCGCGGAGGTATAGATAATAATGGCCGTAATGGTCACCGAAATCATCAAGCTATTCCAGAACATGCCCATGAAATTGAATTTTTCCTGAATATTGGTGTAGTTGTTGAAGGTGGACATGCCTGGGAAGAGACCCCCACCTAACTTGACAATCTCACTATTAGGCGCAAAGGAAGACACCAGCATCCAGATAAAGGGAATAATGGTGATAATGGCCAAAGCCGCCAAAATCAGATTCAAAATCAGGCTTAAGATGCCTTTAGATTTCATTGTTGGTCACCTCCCATATCCATATAGCGGAACATTAAGAGCGTTAGCACGGCAATGACAACGAAGAGAATAACCGCAATGGCCGAAGCCGTCCCAAAGTTATAGTTGACGAAGGCCTCATCAAAGATTAAGTAGGAAATAACAAAAGTCGAAGTCCCCGGTCCCCCTTCCGTCATAATCAGAATTTGAATATAGGTTTGGAAATAGGAAATGAGGGAGGTAATGGTAACGAAGAGAGTCACTGGCTTGAGCAAGGGCAGAGTAATATTCTTGAAGGTCTGCCAGCCATTGGCCCCATCAATGCGACTAGCTTCATAGACCTCTTCCGGCAGGCCCATGAGCCCCGCTAGGAAGAGAACCGTCGCATAGCCAAAATCTTTCCAGACGGTCATGATGATAATGGCAATCATGGCCCAGTTAGAGTTCTTGAGCCAGTTAATGTCCAGATGGAAGAAGCGATTAATGAGCCCAAACTGAGGATTAAACATCCACATCCAGACGAAGGAGACAGCCACCATTGGGGTGACAGTCGGCATATAGAAGAGGCCTTGGAAGAAGGTCCGCATCTTGGTCATGCGCGAGAAGAGCATGAGGGCCAAGGCCAAGCCCACTGCCAGCCGCAAGACGGTCGAGATAGCGGTGAAGAACAAGGTATTAGTCAGCGACTTCCAAAAGAGCTTATCCCCTAATACGAAGCGATAGTTCTCCCAACCAATGTAGTTGTACTTCTGGGTCAGCGGATTCCAGTCATGCAGACTCCCAGCAAAGGCCTTATAGATGGGATAGAAGAGGAAGACAGCAAAATATACCACCAGGAAGAGGACCGATACATTACGAAAGTTGAGTTGTTTTTTCAGGATATTCATGATTTTAACTCCTTTTAACAACGAGAGTGAGTGAGTAGCTGACTACCCCCTCACTCTCAGATTGAGATACTGCCTCATGCCTAGCGGACTAGGGCAGATCTTCTATTCTTATTGATAAGCTGATTCCAGCGACTTGAAGGACTCATTGCGCATGTCGCGTTCCATTTGACGCTGCGCATTTTCTAAGGCTGAATCCAGATCCACGCCATTATAGAGTACTTCTTCGGCTGCCTTCTTGGCACTGGTTTCCATGGTAGCAGGGAATGGGCCAGGCCAAATCAACTTCTTGATACGTGGTGCAATCACGGATAAGACAGGGTCTGACTTGAGTGATTGATCTTCTTGGACGCTATTCTTGGTTGGATAAGAAGCATAGGCTTTGGCTGCTTCTAATGAGTATTGGTCGTTAGCCAAGAGATACTTAAGGAAGTCTTGGGCCACTTTTCTTTGTTCTTCTGATTGGTTCTTGTTAATACCTGGGGTGCTTTCGCCGTTGTAGCGGTCATAAGCAAAAGGCACATCCTTGCTGAAGGTTGGAGTCGCGAAGACGCCGTATTCCACATCTGGATACTTGGTCTTGAGCTCGTTAGCGAACCAGCCCCATTTGTAAACCATAGCAGATTGTTGGTTACCGAAGCTTTGGGTATCGTCGGTCCCGAAGTCCTTAGAACCCACGCCATCCACCTCATAGAGGTCTACGAGGAACTTGAGGTTTTCTTTGGTTGTCTCGTTATTGTAGTTAGGGGTGGTGCCATCTTCTTGGAAGAGTAAGGTCCCCTTTTGGTAGTTGAGGCCTTGGTAGAGACCAGCATAGGAGCCATTCCAGTTGAACCCGGCTTGAACCAGGTTATCGCCTTCCTTGATAGTTAATTTCTTAGCCACTTGGCGGAACTCATCCCAGGTCTTAGGAATGTCCTTGTCCGTTAAACCGGCTGCTTGCCACATCTTCTTGTTATAGTAGATGTTACCCGTATTCATGACGATATCGATATAGTTGACTTTACCGTCTACGACATGAGGCTCTACCCCGGTGAAGTCTGCCTTGAGATCTTCGGTTGGAATATCATAAGCTTCTAGGTAGCTGGATAGCAACTTGTCTTGGGAGTTATGAATATTGAAAATGGCTGGGCCATCCGAACCTTGTAAAGCCAGTGGCAACTTGGTCCAGTAATCATCCCAAGGATGGTTGACCACTTCAATTTTAACGTTAGGGTGTAACTTTTGGTAGGACTCCGCTAACTTGATAGCTGGGTCGCCGTCATTCCAGGTCCAATACTGAATGCTGACATCCTTGCCATCATTGACAGGCGCCTTGGTATCATATTGGACTTTCTGGCCGAGCGTGTCGTTAGCCTGAGCAGAGCTGAGGGGCACCACACTGGTAGCTAACAAAGCAGAAAAGGCCACTAGTAGTGACTTCATCAACGGTTTTTTCATAGGGAACAGTCCTTTCTCATGGTTAGGTTAAACGTTTAACCTTTACTTGAGTGTAGCACTCGGCTTAGACTTTGTCAAGCGCTTTCTTTTTGTTTTAGAAGAAATTCCTGATTTGTGTCTAAAGCAGAGGAGCCTCCCCCTTTTTCTCGGCCAAATCAAAGGAGCCAGTGGTCCACTCTGGAAAGTGGGCCACTAGCTCATACGAAATCGGCGATTTTCCCCCTTTTCAGGCAAAATCTGAGGAGCTAGTGGTCCACTCCGGAGAGTGGACCACTAGCTCGCACGTAATCGAGCCTTTTCCCGGGTTTCCGGCTAAATCAACGGAGCCAGTGGTCCACTCTAGAAAGTGGACCACTAGCTCATACGAAATCTGGGCTTTTCCCCCTTTTCCGGCAAAATCTAAGGAGCCAGTGGTCCACTCCGGAGAGTGGACCACTGGCTCATGCGAAATCGGCGCTTTCTCCTATTTCCCAGCCAAATCAGAGGAGGCTCATAGGGCTATTTTCCCAACACTAGTGAGCAGACCGGCAGTAGCACCAAAGCTTTTTTCTCACAAATCTCTCTAGACAATTATTCTTAGCGTGCTATACTTAAGTTGAACAATAAAAGAAAGGAGGACACACCACAAATGGGCGCAGGAGACGTCTTTCAGCCTTATTAAGGTGGGGTCTAGCCAGGAAGCAAGTATCAAGGAATGCTAGCCAGCTTATGCCCCACTCTTATCTTAACCAATTTTGGTACCGCCTTCATTTCGGCGGGGCCAAAATTTCGAAGACCCTCCGAAAGGCCAGCCACTCTAGCGCTCATTCGCCACAAGTCCAGCCACTGGTGTCGTCAAGTCAGTCTGGCTCAGGACTTGGCCCTTATTCAACCCAAAAGCTATTTAGGAGGAAAGATCATGGAAAACTCAAAATTCGTTGATAAATTTGCCGCCTTTGCCGGTAAACTCGGTAACCAGATTCACCTCAAGACCCTGCGGGACGCCTTCGCCACCGTCATGCCCCTCTATATTCTGGCCGGCCTAGTCGTTCTGCTTAACAACACCGTCTTCAAATGGCTCTTCACTGGCGATACCCTGACTAATTTCCAATACTGGGGCATCACCATCGCCAACGGGACCCTCAATATCTCTAGCTTAATTATCGCCGTCATGATTGGTTACTATCTAGCCCAAAACCGCAATTACAGTAACCCGCTAGCAACCGCCATGCTGTCACTAGTGGCCCTGGTCGTCATGATGCCTAACACCGTCCAAGTAGCCGTCGACGGCAGTGAGGTCAAGTCAGCGGTCTCCGGCATCCTGCCCTTTGAAAATATCGGGACCGGCGCCATGTTCGCGGGGATTATTGTGGCTCTGGTTGCGACCGAGCTCTTCATCCGCCTGACCAAAGTCAAAGCCCTGACCATCAACCTGGGCGACAATGTCCCACCTGCTGTCGGCAAATCCTTCGCCGTCTTACTACCTGTCATCCTGGTGATTTCCTTCTTCGGGCTAGTCTCTGCCCTACTCTTCAAGATGACGGGCATGAACCTGATTAACTTGATCACCACCTTCATTCAAGAACCTATTCGGCATATCGGGACCGGTCTCTGGGGTGCTATTATTATCTACTCACTGGGCAACATGCTCTGGCTCTTTGGGATTCACCAAGCCGTCATCTACAGCTCCATTCTTGAACCCCTCTTGTTGATTAACATTACGGACAATATAGCGGCCTACAATAGTGGCCAAGCCATCCCTCACATCATTAACCTGTCTCAAGTCCAATCCTTTGCCCTCATGGGTGGGAGTGGCTCCACCATCTGCTTGCTGATTGCTACCTTCCTAGTAAGTAAGTCCGCTGTCAGCAAGAACGTGGCCAAACTAGCCTTGGGGCCTGGTATCTTCAACATTAACGAGCCCGTCCTCTTCGGCTACCCAATCGTCTACAATATCTCCCTGGCCATTCCATTCATTGGCGTGCCAGCCCTAGGTATTCTGATTAGCTACCTGGCAACCTCCCTGGGCCTCATGGGACCATGTGTCATCCAAGTGCCTTGGACTACTCCAGTCTTCTTCAATGCCTTCCTAGCAACCGGCGGCGACTGGCGTGCGGTTGTCGTGCAGGCGGTCATTCTGGCCATCGGTGTCCTCTGCTACATCCCATTCATCAAGGTTAACGACCGCGTGTCACTAGAAGCCTAAGCTAAGGAGTGTTTGATTATGAAGAAAATTCTACTGATCTGTAATGCCGGCATGTCGACCAGCATGCTAGTTAAGAAAATGCAGGAGAGCGCCCTGGAACAAGGCTTAGATCTAGAAGTTGAGGCCCAATCCCTGACCGAGGCTAAGAAACATTTGCAAGACTATCAGGTCATCTTGCTAGGACCTCAAATCCGCTATGAACTAGCCAATGTGACGGCCGCCGCTAATGGCCTACCGGTGGCTGCCATCGATATGCGCGACTACGGCATGATGAACGGTCCCAAAGTCCTGGCCCAAGCCCTGGAATTGCTAGGTGATTAAGATGACTGAAGAAATGGAAATGATCTGCTTCCAGCTCATCGCCAACAGCGGCGCGGCTAAGTCTGCCTACCTAGAAGCCCTGGAACTGGCTAAGACCGGTCAGAAACAAGCAGCCCAAGCCAAACTGGCGGAAGCCGAAGACTGCTTCGTCCTAGCCCACCAGGTCCATAGCGAGCTTATCCAAAAGGAAGCCAGTGGCCAGCAAACCCCGGTCTCCCTGCTCCTCATGCACGCCGAAGACCAAATGGCTAGCGTGGAAGTCGTCCAACTCCTAGTCAGAGAACTCATGGCCGTCCACCAAGCTAAATGATGATGACAAAAGGGTGCCCCGGTGGGGCACCCTTTTTGTGTGGGCTGAGTAAGTAGCTTGTGGCTCATGCGAAATCGGGACTTTCCCCTGGTTTTCCGGCTAATGTGGCACTTAACAACTAATAGCCTCATCGTCCAAAGTGAACTCCTATTTCAAAGTAATTCTTCGCTTCTTCAAAATATTGCCGACTTAGGTTATCTTCAGGATGGCCAATCTTGGTGGCAAGCTCAAATGCATAGGCAATAGCTTCTTTATCAGTCGACTTACATATTAACAAATAGCCCCTCGACAGCTCGCCAGTTGGAACAATCAGTCCAAAAGCCTGGCACATATTGACCACACGTAAAAAACCTTTCTTGCCGTCTTGTTGTATTTGTTGAGTCTGTTCATCAAAATGACCAAATACAGTATCTCCCATACCCACTAAATCGATTGGCCCTTCCTCAGTAATTATCAAGCGGTACTCATCTAGCCACTGATTGAGACAGGCAATTAAGTCCTTCCTTGGCATCTCATGCTTGCCCTCACAATCAAGTCGCTCAACAAACTCCTGGCCTATCCCTAATAGATTCGATATTTCATTATCGATTCCTACAAAGAGTGAATCCTTAGGTACATCAACCGCCAACAAATCCTCTAGAACCATCACTTGCCTGATAATGTCCAAATTTCTCCCCATCATCCCAAAAGATGGACTAAAAGGAATACCATCCGTAGATTTTTTAACTTGTTTCGTGGCCCCTGGCTCCCTAAATAAGTCAGGATGAATGCAGGCACAAAGATTCAATGCAGTAGCCGGCGCAAGTACTGAACCACCGCCATCCGTACCGATACCAAGGTCATTAATCCCTAAAAACACATTCATGGCGGTGCCACTTGATGAACCTGTCATAGGTTTTCCAGTGATGGGATTTTTCAAGGCGACATCAATAGCTCGGCCACCCAGACTAGATTTATCAATCGTATGTAGATAATAGCCTAATTGCTCCAGTCGATCAAATACTTCTGGAGCTAAATGAGCCGTATCCTTTAGGCCAATATAATACCCAGTTTTTTCTGTAATTTTATCTAAGGCCAAAGGATAAACTGTCTCAACAGAGCCATAGTAATTCTGCATAGCTCGAAGGGTTTTAAAAGCATATGTCCTCAACCGTTCCATCGCATTTCCCTTCATTTCATTAACTCAGATAAAAACGACTTGCCATGTTGGGGGCTCTCTACTTGGAAGTATTCTGCTACTGTTGCAGCCACATCCGCCAAAGTCTCACGTTCACCAAGATATCGACCCTGGATACCTGGGCTGTAGACTAGAAGTGGAACTTTTTCGCGTGTATGATTACTATGCCCAATCGTAGGATCGTTCCCATGATCAGCCATGACCACCAGTACATCGCCTCTATTCAATAGAGGAAGCAATTCTTCTATGCGCCGACTACTAACTTCTAGGCGATTGGCATATAAGGCCACATCCTCCGCATGACCTGCTAAATCCGTTTCTTGAATATTTACTGCGATAAAGCCGTGACTGATAGAACCTACTTCATCCATGAGGCAATCAAACAAGTAGTCAGTATCTACACCTGGGAAGAGCCTTGGACTTTCTGTCTGAACAATATCCGCCACCTTGCCAATAAAGGAAACCGTAATACTATGTCTGTCTAAAATTGTAGGGATCTGTACATTTTTATCGATACCATACCCTAGGTGCACTACTTGATAACCATGATTATAGACACCTGATTCTGGTGCATCTACCCCAGCGATTGAATTATTTTTCGCCTTATAAGCGGCCAATAGGTCATCTAACACGATTTGCTGCCCGCCAAAGGCGATGACGCGCGACACATGTACTACTTCGCGTACCGCGTGTCCAATCTCTTTTAAATCTTCAAAGTCTATCAAATCAAGGCACGCTGATACATTGTAGACCTGCCCATAATCCGTCTCGAGGTTGTCCCCAACAGTAGCTAATTCGTTCACAACGAGAATCTGGCTACCTGGATTACCGACGCGTCTTACAGTATAGCCATGCCCCATCAGGCTTTTTTCTACTACATCAATGACCTCATTAAAGGGCTGAATTAAGGGTACTTTTGGCGTCGTCCCCATAATTTCCTGATGTCCAAGGAAAGAATCTGCTCCATAATGAGCTAAATTACTTACTCCATAGTTAGCAGTGTCTGAAAACTGATGACGTCCTACTTCCTCCCCTATGGCATTCATCAATCCTAATCTCTCAAGTAAATCAATCTGAATATCATCTTGAGCTAATAAGATATGCTTGGCTGTATTGCTACCAATGTCACGCGAACGTACTTGTGGACAATCGTCCATTGCGCCAACACCAAAACTATCGAGCACAATTACAATAAAACGCCCCAAAACCGTCACCTTCTTATTTTACTCCCTAATCCGTCATATAAACCTTCTAAAACAGGAGCACCTTTTCGAATACCAGAGACAATAGCTACGTCACTACGCGTAACAAACATTTGTGTTCGAAATGCTCCGAGAACCGTTGAACCGACCACATGCGAATGATGGGTCGTAATATAATAGTCAATACTTTCGTCTTTGAGTGGATATACCCGGTCTATTTTCGGTGTCCTAGAGCCTAGTTGATAGATTGCTACTTGTTGGAAATGCCCGCGACGATAGTAGCCTCCTCCGAAGAAGTATGCACGTCCATCTAAATTATGAGAAACCTCGCTTACATAGACTATGGCAGGAAGCTCGGGTTGGTCAGAAACTGCGTGTAAGGGTGTTGTCCCTGTAAGAGCATGCCCTGGCTCACCTTGAGCGCCACCTAAACTCTTAATCATCGGGATGGTCTTGACACAAGTTGCAGAAGGCATATTAAGTAATAAATCGCTGACACCTAGCTTCTCTAGAACCTCCTGAGCCTTCAGAAGTGTCTTATAGTTTTCTGTAACTGACAGCTCTTGATTATCGTCAAAGAGGAAGCAAGGAAAGGATGTGATACCCGCAATATAAACATACTCCGATGACTTTACAAGATCCATGACCTTACATAGTTGAGATAAATGAAAGCCTCCATACTGCCCATCATAAACACAGTCTCCAGGCTCAATCACCTTAAGTAGAAGCCCTTGATGAACACTCAGCTTCTCAGCAATCTCAATAATTTCTTTGAGCTTTTCCAAAGAATACACCGTCATATAATCTGTTCCGTATCGCATGATTTTTTCTATCAAGTTCGTTGGAATTTGTACTAGATGACCTACATTTCCAATTTTGAGTCCGTAGCTCATCAGCACTAATGCTTCCTTATAATCTACTACGACAGCCTTTTGGATGCCGGTTTCTGCTACAATTCTCTGCGCAACCAAAGGATTCCGGCCTATCTGCTTCAACATATAAAAGAGCTCTATGCCTTCTTGACTAGCAACCTTGAATAAGTTCTTAGCATTCTCAATGATTGCATCTAAGTCAATTACGTAGGTATCCGGTAAAATTTCACCAGTGCGATGTAAATCAAGCGCAACTTCCATCAGTTGTGGATTTCGATTTCTCAATATGTCCAGGAACATATTATCCCTCCTCAAAGAGCGCTAACAAATGAAGATAGAAAAAATCTAATTCTCCCGCATCAAAGTCTCTACTTCCTGTAAACTGAGTCAGTTTCAGCCACAGAGCTTTAGCCTCTTCAAACCGTACATGACTCTCTATATCCCTAACTAAATCTGCTTCCATTTGTAAGTCTATATCTTCATGTCGCTTGCGTCTCATATCTGCCATAGCTAGATGAATCAGAAAAGTTTCCATTTTTTCGCTAGAAATATGCAATCCATCTGATAGGTAGCTTTGTACAGTTAGGACCATCTGCATCGTTTCTTGATCAATAATACCTGCTGTTCGTAGTACCTGTAGTTTCTCTTGAATCATGGTATCGCCTCACTTTTGCCACTAATATTGTGGCATCATCTCCCCGTATTTAACGGCCAACTGAATATCCCTAATTTTTTCCTTATTCAAGCTATTTTTAAAAAAGGATATAAGCGATTCGTCTGACTGATGTACAATGATTACAGCCGTACTCATGTCAGAGATCATTAGCGACTTAGGCAACTCATTATATGATAAATCGCTATAATTCTTATCATTGATCTCGTCTACATTCCAAACCCCCGCGTCAATCTCTCCCTTACGTATCGCTTCTAAGATACGATATCCTGGCATCTGTACTAATTGGACGTTTTGGTTGGCTACAAGCGCTTCGGTTAGCGAATACTGGTCGATAGATTCATAATCGATTGCTAGACGCTTGTTTTCTAGTTGCTCACTAGAGATATCATTGGTTGAAACGATAACATGTTGACTTAAAAAACTATGTTCTTCAAAATCGACTACTATTTCAATCGGGCTCCCACTTTTTATCGCCTCTTTGGCAGCAAATTTTGAGAGGACTGCAAACTGGTATACCTTCTCCAAAACTCCATTAATCCGTTCTTTTGCACCACGTATATAGGCGATATTTAAGCGAACATTGTTGGCTCTAAAAGCTTCATAAATACCCGTAGCAAGTCCTTCATAAAGTTTGGAGTAAGGCAGTGTCATTGTCCCCATTACAGTCTCCGCTAGGGCGTATCGTTGTAAGACATTATAATCAATTGAACTAATGTAAGTGCCTAAATGTCCTCTTGACTGTAAAGAAAACCCACCTTCTTTTTTTAGATAAGTTAGGGCATTCTGTATAGTCCCTCGTGCAACATTAAGATTCTCTTGGTATTCTGTTACACTTGGAATCTTATCTCCTCTTTTCATTTGCATAAAATCAGATGCAATCGCATGGATAATCTGACCTTTTTTAGTTAAAAATCTTTCTACCATATTCTGTCTTTATTCTCTCCTCTGCACATCTTGTAACGCCTCGTCTAAAATTCTAATGATTGTGTCCACACCCGCTCGGTTAGGATTAATACGAATCATGTACTCCTCAGCTTCTGGCATAGTGGCCCGAAAGGTTCCAGAGACACGATAAAATAGTGGGCAAATTTCATATTTTGACTCTGCACCTACCGGATAAGGTAATGCACCGTATTGCGATGCGGCTTGAATCACAGGGCTCGCTAGGGGTTGTTCCAACTCCACAATAATAACTCGTGATTGAGCGTTGACTACCCATGCATGCTTAACGCCCAATATTTCACCTTTATTAAGGCGTTGACACACTTGAGTTCCAACTTCGGCAGCAATAGCGTGGGCAACTGGCGCATAGACCATTCCGCGTAAGACCTCTAGTGCTTCATGTCCTTGAACTTGCCCCCCACCAGAATAATTGTCCCTAGTAATCGCCTCAATATAGGATTTGTCACCGACTATACATCCAACTCCTTCAGGACCTAAAAGCTTAAAAGTAGAAAAACATGATAAATTAGCACCCAATTGTACTCCAATGGATTGCGTTTTAAGAACAGCGTAATTATCATCTGTCACAATTGGTAAATCCGGACGAATTTGGCCTATAGATTGGATAAGCTCCCCTATATCATAAGCATCATCCGGCAATTGACGTGTTACTTGAATTAAAGCAAAGTCAATATCTACTTGTCGCAACACTTCTTTAACCCTATCAAGCTGATTAAAGTCTACAGAAACGCAGTCTATCCCAAGCATTTCAAACGAAACTTTCGTTGTCGGGTAGATAGGTGCCCTATGGATAAGTACCTTCTTTTGCCCAATGGCGTTCAGAGCTAGTCGAATAGCATTTGTACCCGCACCTCGCACCAAAGTTGCCGCTTCCGCATCAAAAAATTTAGCTAAGACTTGCTCGACTTTATGAGTAGTCACCGGCTTATTTAAGCCGGCAACCACCCCTAGATCCCCTTGCATCAATATCTCATTCCCTGGGAAAAATTGAGTGATAGTATCCACTAATTTGAATTGTAGAGCTATTGCTTCCGCAATAGTTAAACTTACTAAGGGATAAGTTTCCATAATTACCTCCCCGTCATAAAACGGCGTGGATTTGCCACTAACATCTTCCGAATAAATGATTCAGAGACTCCCGTCTCTCCTAGTAACGGGACAAATGTATCCAAGAGATAAGTATAACCAATTCCACCTTTATACTTAAGATTAGATTTACGCGTAATATCCATCGATAAGAATACACGATCTTCGAAACCTTGTTTCTCAATCTCACGCAACATCTGCGCCCTCAATAGATCCGGTTGATAGTTTTCCTTACCAACCGTATCAAATTCAACATAGACCCCTTGATCTAACATCTTCAGAATGTAAGTCACATCCCCGGTCAAATCAACATGCCCTATAACCACCCGATTCAAGTCTACGCCTTCATTCTTGAAAAAATCGACTTGTTCATGACCAAAGGTTCCAAGTGTTGTGTGGGTCGTAATCGGAACACCACAGGTCTTATGAGCTACTACGGCTGCTTGAAATACTTTTTTCTCTCGCTCCGTCATCATACCTTTGCTCGTTCCAATCTCGCCAATAATTTGGGCTTTAATAGAGGTCTCTGCTATTCCTTCTGTAATTTCCTGAATCATCAAATTAGCTAAACTGTCCACTGATGCATCTGTCACGAAATCAGGCAGAAATTTATCCTGATAAAACCCGGTTGATTGGATAATATTTATCCCAGATGCCTCCGCAACTCGTTGAACATAAGAAGGATTGCGTCGCATATCAAGATTGGTGACATCCACTACATTACGAACCCCTTTGCTGTAGAGTTCCTTAAATTCCTCTACTGTTTCTTCGAAACAATTAAGATTAGTGTCATCATTGTGTTTGAGCCGCGATAGATCAATTGTAGTGTGCTCATGCATATATGTGATTCCGTCTAAAAACATCTTCGCCTCACCTCTAGCTAGCAACCGGTGTAAATAGACCCAATAAGAAGAGTAGGTTTACTAAGATACCTAGACTAATTGCGGCCACAGGCCCTATGGCTAATTCTACCACTGGCTTATTAGCCTTACGGTTAAGAAGTAGAAGACCGATTACCCAGAAATAACCTATCCCAGGGGCGATTTTTTCAGATGCTACGGCACCACCGACTAAGAGTGCAATTTCTAGGACTTTGTTCATGGCTGTCCGAATATGTTCCCCCATCTCTCGAACTCCTGGGAAACGATCTAATGCCTTGGCCACTACTGCTAACATCTTCACCTCAACAAACATCAGGCCTGCGCCAGCAATAAAAGCAATGAGCGGGTTGCCAGATAACAACATCCCCACTACGAAGACAAAGGTTGCACCCGCTGGACTATATACCCCAGTCACGATAGCAGTAGAGAAGACGAGAGGAACGAAGCCAATCCCACGTGCAAAGGCCGCAAGTGCTGCTTCACTTATCTTTCCTTCAGAGAGTAGTTTAAGAGAGATTGGATCGCCAGCTAAAATCATAAGGCTTGTTGAAGCAGCTACTAAACCACCTGTCAAAGAAAGCCAAATCCAATTGCTTTGAATGCGATTGACCCGTTCAAGGAAGATACTCACCAAAGTTTCATTAGAGCTAGCTCCATCCCCTTTTACTTGCATAGCGAAAGCAATCATAAAAATCATGCCAACAAGTAAGGACATTCCTTCCGCACTTAGTTTAATAGCCGTACCATTTCCAAGGTCAATAGTTCCAAATTGTTTGACTACAAATAGCGTCAAAAGAGAAGCCAATAAGGTCACAGCTGCTTTCTTAAAGCCATGTTGGTCGGCAATTGCAATGGCTGGGAAAATACTGAATCCAACTACAATTGGTGCCCCGACCGAGGATAAGGCTGGCATAAAATTAACTGGTAGTTGGGCAAATAAATCAACGACAGCCTGTAAACCAAGCACTAAACCGACACCATAGAGTGCCCCAAGAAGGCCAGAAACAACTAGCCCACCCTTTCCTTCTGGCGCCCAAGATCCAATAATATCTGTCATTAAGAGGATACTATGAACCAAGATAATGGATGCCCCAATAGAAACTGGAATCCCGAAGCCAATGACAAGACCAAAACTTAAAGCAAAACTGGTAGCTGCTAATTCTTTTTTACCAATCTTCTTTTCTAAGTATTCAGGAAGAATTGGACGCAGGCCATCATTGAAGACGGCAATGCCTTTGTTGGCCATAATAGCACACAATCCGCCTAGCAACGCAATCACGATTAACTCAATAGTCTTTGTATCCATGATTTTATCCTCTTTTCAGTTTTATTTTTTATTCAATTCATCCATAATAATGGGAATAACAATCTCCTTGTGCTGAGCAGTAAACCCGAATGCCTTCTTACCGCTTTGAACATTGAGTCGAATTTCCTCCTCTGGCATGACTTTCCCAGGCATCGAGATAGTGACACACTGATCTCGTCCTAATAGTGCTAGTGCCATTGCTAAGGCGCCACCTCCACCTGTGTTACAAGCTCCTATATAATAATCTGCTTGTCCAGCCTTTACAGCCATTGCCGCATCAAGGTCGCTTTTAACAGTAATCTCAA
The DNA here is from genome assembly GCF_057275535.1 of Abiotrophia sp. Lineage (NCBI taxonomy): Bacteria > Bacillati > Bacillota > Bacilli > Lactobacillales > Aerococcaceae > Abiotrophia > Abiotrophia sp. Next base: position 32,502 of record NZ_DBHIRJ010000009.1, on the reverse strand, counting down.
AATTTCCATTACTGTGCTTTTCTACCAATTGTCTTACTTCGTCTTTGTCAATCTGTCCACCTATCACAATCCTTTTCATAGCTATTCCTCCTTCTAATTGTCTGATTCAATGTAGCTATTATGAACCGCGAAGTTAACGGCACCAGCAAAGTCATGAGTATTGTTATACAGCCCCTTCTCCTGTAGCCCATTGTTCATTTTATTGGTCAAGACAATGACTACTAAATTATGCTTAGGAGAAATCGTAACATAGGTGCCTGTAAAGCCATTATGTCCGAAGGCATCTTCTGACAAAGGCTTCATCCACGAAGCATTCTTCAAAAATCCATAGGCTTGTATTGACCCATTCTTATTCTTAGATACATCGGTCAAGAAACTATTAAGTGTTGCCTCATCATAAAGCACTGTGTCACCCTGCTTACCTTTATCAAGGACAACCTGATAGAGATTCCCTAAATCAGATGCCGTGGAAAAGAGTCCTGCATGTCCTGCAACGCCTCCATTAGCCATCGCAGTATTGCCATCGTTGACTTCACCTTGTAGCTCATAGTCACGCCAACCTTTAAATTGATCAAAGGCTTCTTTGTCTTCTGTCATATCGTATCCAAAGTCAGGATAATTGACTTCATCAATCATACGTTGCTCAAAAGGATTACCAAATGAGGTTACTGCAATATTTTCCTTGTTAAAGCCATGATCTAATGGTTTGAAGCTAGTATGTTTGAGATTTAATGGATCGTAAATTGTCTTGGTTGCATATTCATCGAAGGATTCACCCGTAATCTTTTCGGCTACAAAGGCGAGCGTCATGAATCCTAAATCACTGTATTTATATTCACCTGGCTCGAACTCTAATTTTTGATTCTCAATATATTCTAAAGTGGCTTGACGATTATCAGAATAGAGATAGATTGCCTTCCATTGTGGCAAGCCTGAAGTATGACTTAGCAATTGGCCAATTGTCACCTCTTCTTTTCCATTCTTACCGAATTCAGGCAGATATTTAGTCACCTTATCTTCTAGGCTAACCTTACCTTCGTAGACCAAATGTAAAAAAACTTGGGTGGTGGCGCTAATCTTGGTGACAGAGGCTAGGTCGAAGAGCGTATCATTCTTGACTGGAATAGGATCCACAATTTTGTTGTCGCCTTCCTTACTGAAATCAAATGCTTGTATGGTCCCGTAGCTTTTCTCAAATACCACTTTTCCATCCTTCATTACAAGAATTTGAGCACCCGGTGTGGCCTTAGGATTATCATCTGCTAGTTGACTTCTAACATAAGAATAGGCAACAGCATCAATTGCCTTGCTTAGCTCTTTCTGTTTAGCCGTATCTTCACTTGCATATACGGCACGAGCAGGGAGTGGAGATGGATTTATCTGATTAAAAGTGTAACTTGCGAGATTAGTTGTGATAGCGAGACAAAGAGCTATCGATAATTTCTTGCGATTCACGATCATGGCTACTCCTCCATTCTAAGATGCCTTGTGATATGACGACAATGGACCCTGGCCTTATTCTACTTCGTAATCCCCCTTTCCAATATACATTTTTTTGTATTATCCTACATGAACATTATACTTCATGGCCGGAAAAATGTAAACCCTTTCTAATAGCCATATGCTACATAATAAAAAAGTTCCTACTTGTAAACAAGTAGGAACTTTTTTTACGCAGCCTCTTCCGCGTCACGCTAGGCTTGGGACTTGCGGAAGGAGCGCCACCAACGCCAGACTAGGACTAGGGAGAATAAGCCTATCAAGCAAAATAAGGTCGGTAGGACGACTTGTGGCACTAGTAGGTCAGCCTGGAAGTTGGCGCTTCTGACTAGGGCGGAATTTAGCCAGTCAAAAATCACATGCGCCAATAGATGAATGACATAGAGGACTTCCAGAATGAGCACGGCAATGATTAGCCCTTGCGACTTGTGAGCAAAGCGCTCTGATAATAGGACGACTTGAATGGCGAAATATACTACGAAGACTAGGATTGAATTGAGGCTGGTAGGCTTAATCGAAGCCTGCATCTGTAGGAATCTCAGCAAAACGAGTCCAGCAAGCAGTAGGATTCTTGTGAGTAGGTAGAAGGACTTATAGCGCGCACGTTGCTTGCGCCCTTGCTCTTGAATGGAAGAAAATTGGTCGGTCATGATATTACTCCTTTGTTAAGGTGGCTAGGGTGTACTCTAAAATCCTTACCGCTAACACCGCTTAAGTAATTACTAATCTGATTATAGCAAATCTTAGCACAAGAGGTAAATGGAGAGGTGCTTTATTAAGCGAGAAGTTGCTCTGGCATCCGCCGCGATGCCGTCACTGTCTACGATGAAGTCGCTTGAGCTAGTTACACCTATTGCCACTTGTCAAGGACTTTTTAATCAAAATCATCTTTTTTTTCATTCGATTTTCTCCTAAGCTCCCTCAGCATTATTCTTGTAAGTTTATCTTGCATTGTTTCAGTTGCATTTTCATCGAAATGGACAACAACCTCATAGGTGGTCTTTCCAATCTTTCTCTTTGTGCTAATGCCTTTTTTATCTGTGTTTTTCAGTTCTTCCATAAATTCTCCTTTCCTCGTTGAAATAAAAAAAGCGATTAGATTTTTTATTTTCTAATCGCTCTTACCAATATTTTGAAATTAGTTCTAAAACCAAGAAGCTCAATCATCTCTAAATTGAGGTTTCTCACTATTTTCATATGGATTATAATGATTGATGTTGCAGCCAAATTCTTTTAGTTTCTTGATTTTATTCTCCTTTGTCCACTCAACCAAAGATATACCATCAAATCCTTCTATTCTTCCATCATTCATCTTACTTTTGAAGTACCATTCAACAACTGTTTGATGTTCACTATGGAAAAACTGCTTTATATCCCACGCAAGCACTTTTCCTCTTGTATTCCACTCATTAAACCAATGCTTTACAGTTGCTCGATTTTCATATTTAGGACACCAACTTTCAGTATAAACAACATCTTCCGCAAATATATCGTCTATTCCTAAATCTTGTTGTTTGAGCCACATATCAAACCATAAGCTAATGATCTTCTCTCGGTTTTTCATATTTATCACGCTCCTAATGCTCGGACTTATAAATCCATTTTTAGATAAATCCTATCTACTAATTGGACACCTTCTTCGTAAATCGGATGTTCATAATTATCTATAAAAAAATTCTTGATGATATGAGAACGAATAAAGCCACATTTTTCATAAAAAGGGATGGTAGTCTGACTTTCTCCCGTTCCCACTTGCAATACGGAATATTCCCCTTTGTATTTCTCTATAATAAAATCAATGAAAGCCTGTCCGTATCCTTTTCTTTGATAATCCGGATGAATGGCGATATTTTTAATTTCGAGAGTATTATTCCCCACATTTAGGACAACACACCCGCCCTTTACTCCATTATCGTCTAAAACATACATTGTGCCATCTGCTATATATCTGTCGATCATATCTTCTTGTTCATCTGCCAATAATAAAAGCGATAAAAACCGCTTCTTATTTCCTACAACTTCTCTTATTTCTATCAATGTGAATACCTCTCAAATCAATGATGTTTTATTTCTCCTAAATTTTATTATACCAATAAATTCCAAGCCTTTCCATTTCCAAATACCATAAAGGAATATTTTTAGTAAACCCACTACAAAACGGTGGCAATCGTTTTAAGGCTCTTTTTCTCTCTCGGCTTATCCTTTTTACCTATTTTGCATTTAGAAACAAAATAGAGTGCTTGCACCGTCTTTTAAGCATATCTTAAAGATGATCTCCTATCATATATTCTTCAATCGTCGGAGCTTTGCTTCTATCATTTGTTTTCTTTCGCAATTCTTCCTCATCTTTCTCATACCAATGAAGCAAGGTTGCATAATGGTCTTGATAGGTTTTACCACTGCTTTGCATATACCTTGATAGCTTTTCAATCATTGTATTTGTGTGGCTTTTTAACTTTTCCTTTAGTCTTTGATATTCTTCATCGCTTAAGTTGACATTATGAAATTCCCCGTAGGTTTTTGAGTTTGGGGGTGGGGGGCTTGTTCATGGGCGGAGCCAGTCCATTGTTCCGCCTATCTATGGACTGGCTACACGAGGCAAAGCCCATTTCGAGGGTTTTCCGCACTTTATAACCGCCCCAGTCCATCGTTCTGCCTATCTATGGACTGGAGGCACGATAGCACTCCGGTTAAACTACCCCTGACTAGCCCTCTTTCTCCGAACTGCCATGTAAGGGTAGCTTCTTCAGTGGATTCTCCTTAAGGTCGTGCCATTTCAGATGAGGATTTACTATGCGATGCTTAGCATTACGGCCTCGCCCTAGGCTCTCAGCATGGTGTACTAGCAGCTTCGCTATCAAATCTCTATTTGCCTTATCTCCAAAAAATTTGATTATTTCTTTTAAGGTAAGATCGGCGCCATGGTAGAGAATTGCAAATTCATAGATGGTTCGCAAATATGCGTGAGATTTCCCCTCACGATGGCCACAGTGTAGACAATGACATTTATAGCGTGACTGCTCTGTCATTCGTTTCCCACAATTTTGGCAAAAAATTCCAGTAGCCACCCCTGCTTGTTCAACAGAAGACAGACGACGTGGCCGATATGGATTTTGGTATTGGCATGCTCGTAGCACTTGCCAATACTCAGGTGAAATTACCTGCGGTTGATAGGATGACAAACGAGCCAAGAACTCTTGCCAATCTGCTAAAGTCAGAAAATTGCCAGGTCTATTTTCTAATACTATGTCAGGATTTATGAATACTACAAGGGCCTTAATTGGCATTGGCGCAAGCCCCTTGGACTGAAAGAACTTCCGGATATACTGGCGCTGTCGTTGCGCTTGACCTTGTAAATCATTGTCATAAGGATAGCCATTTATTTTACTATGATAGGGGGAATAAGAGAAGCGTCCTGAAAAATCTTTACATTCAATTATCACTAATTGATTATTTACCGCTAGGATGGCGTCTATTTGACAACCAGTCGCTGGTAGCTTACCTTCCGTAATCCACAAGTCTTTCAGCAAAAAGGGTCCTAACCCAAACTTTTCAATACTAGCATCTAATCGACATTCGCCCGCATAGCCTTTTTCCAATCGAGACAGGCGCATGGACTCATCATCACTTAATACATAGCGTTCTTTAAGCAAGCGCAAAAATGCTAAATCAAAAGAGGCTGCTCTCATCATTAATCCTTCTTTCTAATCAAGTCTACAGAGGAAATACCCTCCCTCTATATATACCCAAACTAGTTGATTTTGCACTAGTCTCTTGGATAAAAGTTTGATGAGAACTACCAGCTAATGGAAAAACAAAAATTTTACCTTGCTATCATTTTCTACTAGAGCCAGTCCATTGTTCTGGCTATCTATGGACTGGCTCAAAAATAGGCTACTAGCGACCCACTAAATAGAGAAGCCCAGTGCAATTGACTGGCACTGGACTCTCGTAAAACTAGCTGACTAGTTATTATTGAGATAATGGTAGAGCGAATAAGGGACTTCGTGCTCCAGTTCCAGGTTCATAGACACTACCGAGACGGGCTTATCGCCTGTCTTCATAATCTCTTGGAGGGCTGAACCCTTCTGATAATGGACCCGCCCCAGATAATAGAAGTCGGTTCCTTCGCTATTGTCCTTCTTAATGAAGAGGTGCATGGCCAGGCCCGTCTCATCCGCATTCATCATTTGTTGAACGTCATTGGATTCCAGGCGTCTTTTACTCTTGGAGAAATAATGCAACATCTTCTCATTGATGAAGGCATCTTCATACTTAGTCGTATCACTAATCTCATCACTCTTGTGATAGGTCACGTAAATCGGCATGGTGTTGGTCTCGGCATCGATGAAGTAACCCCCGATATTCTGCGGCACCACGTTAATCTTCCAATTAAGAAGGTGACAGACATCCTTTCGGCTATAACGTTCACCCAACTTGAAAGGCGAGTCTTGGCTGTCGTCTGTGTAGCGCTCCGACCGTTTCAAGGCCGTCTCCAGCATATCCAACACCAAGTCCTTAATGGCCGCATTGGCTAAGAAGTTTTGAATAGTCGCATTCAGACGAAACACCGGCAGCCCTGGCACAATGATGGGCTCACCAAACTTACCTGCAGCTGTTTGAGCGAAGAAGGACAGATCCAAGAAGCCTTCAATCGACCGACGAATAGCCGGCGATACATCCAGGTTCATTTGCGCTAGAAAGTCATAGAAGGCTTCCTTATCCAGATCGCCTTGCCCTTCCACCAAACGCTTCATGAGCCAGATTTCATGCGGCCGCTTGCCAGGTAAGAGCTCTTCGCAGATAAATTGCAGGTATTGGTCCAGTTCTTTTGAACTTGGAAAATCAACCTCCTCTTCAAACTTATCAATGACTTGCCCATAATGCTTGAAGCTTCCTTCGAAGAAAATAATAGGATCCAGGCTGTCTTCCAAGAGAAAGTCCATGAGACGAGGCACCCGGCCCTTGCGGTTACGCATCTCAACATAGGCCTCCTTGAGGTTCTTCATGCTGGACAACTTGGTCTGCTTAATAGAAGAGAAGATCTGCTCCCGAGCCACCGCCTCGAAATTAATGGTCGTCATACCGCTCAACTGCTGGCGGTTGACCAGCTTACGGCGATACTCATCCTTATTCATGGAACGGTCGCCATAGAGGGCGATTGGGATCAGGTAGTTGTTCTTATAATTGCCGATGAAATCGATAATGGTCACAAATTCCTTGCTGTCATGCTTACGCAGACCGCGTCCCAGTTGTTGGATGAAGATGATACTGGACTCGGTATTGCGCAACATAATGACCTGGTTGACACTTGGGATGTCAATCCCCTCATTGAAGATGTCGACAGTCAGAATATAATCCAATTCTCCCGCTTCCAATCTTGCTACCACATCTTGACGGACTTCCTGGGAATCTTCCCCGGTCAGGGCTTGCGTCCGGTAACCACGTTCATTAAGCTTATGCGACAGCTCATGGGCTTCATCCTTGCGCGAACAGAAGATAAGCCCTTTGACAGTCTGCCCGCTGACACCATAATAGGTGACCTTCTCAATCAGGTGATTGACCCGATTATCCGCCACCAATTGGGAGAAGTCACTGGTCTCATCCAGCAGCTGGCCGTCTAGCTCAATGTCTTTGACCCCATAATACATGAAGGGACAGAGCATATCTTCGTCCAGAGCTTCTTGCAGTCGAATCTCATAGGCCACGTTATAATCGAAAAGCTCATAGATATTGAAGCCATCCGTCCGCTCCGGAGTTGCCGTCATGCCTAGGAGAAAGTCCGGTTTGAAGTGATCGATGACCTTCTGATAGGTGGCCGCCCCTGCCTTATGGACCTCGTCAATCAAGATGTAGTCGAATAAATCAGGCGCCAATTCCGCCAAGTTAGCGTCCCGGGATAGGGTCTGAATGGTGACGAAGACATATTGCTTGTCCGACAGATCCAGACCTGACCGGTAGATGCAGGACTTATCCATCTGGAAACCAATGACCCGTTGGAAATCCGACTGAGCCTTGCGCAGAATCTGCTCGCGGTGAACCACGAAGAGCATGCGACGGGGCTTATATTGCTCCACATCGAAGGCTGACAAATAGGTCTTCCCTGTCCCCGTCGCACTGACCACTAGGGCACGCCGAGCCCCCTGATCACGAACTTGTTGCAGTGAGGCTAGGGCTTTGACCTGCATCTTATTAGGTCGAATTACTTGCGTCTCATAGGTTGCTAGCGGCTCCTTGGTCAGAGGCGCAATGGATTCTTGGGCATGCGGCGTTTGTTGGAAGAGCGGACGCTGCCAATCCCGTTCAGGCAGATTATCCCGGCCTGGCGTCTCACCAAGCACTGTCAGCTCTTTCTGACGAGCCAGATCATATTGATTAATGATGAGCTCGTCCAAGGGCAGCGACTCCTGCCAAAGCTGGTCGTATTCCTGATACATCTTCTGGATGAAGTCCCCACTCTCAGCCGAGGTCAACTTAATGTTCCATTCATAGTTTTTCTTCAAGGCCGTATAGGTTAAGTTAGAAGATCCCAGAATGACCACATGCCGCTCCCCCTGTTGGAAGAGATAACACTTAGCATGCATATTGAGCTCCTCACGGGTCAGCCGCACCTGAACATTGGATAGCTTGAGCAATTCCCGCATAGCATCCGGATCATTGAAGCCTAGATAAGGCGAAATGAGAATATACCCTTCTACCCCGCGATCAGCCAGATCCGAGAGTTGGGTCTTAAGCATGGCAATCCCAGCCTTAGAAATAAAGGCCACAGAGAAGTAGAAACGATCACACTTGAGCAGTTCGTCTTGAATAGCGGTGAGGACATGGGCCCCCTTGGCCGGCTTATTAATGAGAATCTGCGGGGCATAGTTGCCATCCGGATAGTCATGTCGATGAATGAAGCCATGCTGGAGAGATTTAGTAAGTTGCGATTGAAAATAATTGGACACGGTGAGGGCTCCTTTTGTTGGCTTATTACCTATTATTATACGAAAGTCACGCTTGAATAGCAAAATAGCTCTGCTTCTTGCTTGAAGTTTGTGGTTACTATTTTAAGACTTCCTGAGGGATGATTCCCATGAAGTAATCCTCGATAGCGTCCCAGAAGAAGTGGGTATAGTTAGTTATCTGTTCATTACGATCTTTCCCTTCCATATCGCGTTCAAACAAGTACTTAAACATTTTAACGCTTAATTCATGCCGCTGATAGATTTCTTCTTGGAAGTCATTATGGTAGGCTGTAGGATTGTTAATCGCCTTCTCCATATGATAGATCGAGTTTATGCGGAGGTAAATCTGAGGATTCTTACCATTTCTAGCTTCATAGGTTAATATTTCTAAGGCCTGGGCCAGACCTAAGACATTCGTTGCAGCACTAAAACGATCAAACCTATCTCGCGAGCGAGCAAAGTAAATCGTTTTGGCCTCCTCCCTTTCTACTACCATAGATTTTGTATTTACCAGTTCTGTAAAGGTACGAGTAACAAATTCCATATAGTTGTCTGGATGCCCAAGCAACATGTATTTATCGTAAGAAGTAGAGGCTCCTCCTTCACTGCTTATAATTCGGATGATTCGATCATTTCGATTGGATTGATAGTCTAGCATCGAATTGATAAAGCCTTGAGCATACGCTTGAGAAACATATCTATCTAGATGCGTTACCCTTTTCGAGAAGAAATCCCCCATTTCCTTTACTGTAAATCCTTTATTATCTCTAACCCCTTGTATAAAGAATAGCTCAAATAGATTTAGCCACTCTTTCAATTTTGCTTCTGCTCTTGATACACCCTGCTTATGGTCTATATAGAGACTGACACTGGTAGCAAAGACCAACTTGCTGACTAAGTCATTCCACCGTTTAAGCGGCAAATTCTTAGTATAAAGTTCGTACTTAAATTGTGGAAATGACAAATTATCAAACTTATCCTCCCACAGCTTAACTAAATTAAAGCGATAGACGGCTGCATAAGTTGGGCTTTTTATATAATGAACCAAATCAAAATAGACTTTATATAAGTGGCTGTTTACAATCACTTCAGTGTCTTTCGTTACGAGCACCATGTCGTCGCCGAACAGCGTTCTAGGACGCGCGACAAATGGTGAATAATTCAGCTTTCTTGTTGATGAAAAGTCTTTTTCAATCATTAACAAGACAGTCTTAATACGGTTATCTATGCTGCTATCGTCTTCCGTTGTTTTTAAGGCATTCCTAAAATCATCCGCACTCACAACTAAATTACGAGCATTCTTCTTAGTTTTATACAAGGAAACGATTTTTCGCATCACTTCTATGAGTTCCCATTTTTTTACAGCACTCATTCCGTGAAGCTTCCTAATTTCATTAAAGTCGCTTGGCATATAATCTAACTTTGCTCGCCCGACCTCTACTTTTTCATGATCACGAGCCACCCGGCCAATTTCTTGTAAATAATCGACTACATTGCCTGTCATGGCATAATGGTAAACAACATTAATGTCAGATATATCAATCCCCATACCGAAAGCTTTAGTTGCTAGCATAAACCGGATCTCTCCGGATTTGAATCCTAGAAGCATTTCATCTTTCTGTGTCTTCTCCAAGCTACCATAATATACGCCGGTTTTCTCTACTAACTCAGAAAAAGATTCCTTAAGAAAAGAATGAAATGCTCTTAGTAATCTAACAGTTGGAAAATAAACTAGTACTTTATGCTTCTTTTTAGCGGCCTCTTTGATTCTCATAGCTGCTAAGTACCTCTTAATATAGGCCTTATCATTTCCCAATTTACGAACAGCTGCAGATTCCATATTAACGCGTTGAATATCCATCAGAATATCATCCCGTTTTACTTTACCTATAAACGTAATCGGCCTAATCATCTTTAGGCTATCCAAGGTATCGAGATACATGTTCTCTCTCCCCCCATAGATCGAAGTAGCCGTGAAGGTCACAACTGGAAACTTGTATTTTTTACGCAACTTAGCCAGATAGATCCCTAGGTACCAATAATCTGCTCTGAAGCTTTTACCCCAGGTTGTCACAATGTGTGCCTCATCAATAATGACTAAGCCCACTTGACGTTCCCCAATAAGCGTCTTAATATCTGAGCGATTCTGTAAGGTCTCTGGAGACAAATAGAGCATGTCCACTTCCCCATTTACAACGCTTTGAATAATCTCTTCGCGTTTTTGAGGTGTTAAGTTAGAATGGACACTTTTAGCTGACTTTATGCCTCGCGCACTCAAAGAATCTACCTGGTCATTCATTAAACCTATCAATGGCGAAATAATAAGAGTTAGTGGCTTCTTGTCAGGATACTCATTAGATAAGTAAAGGGCTGGAATTTGGAACATAATAGATTTACCTGATCCCGTCGAAGAGGTTATATATACATCGCGAAAATCTGCTTCATCTAAGGCATTACACGCTTGTGATACAATCGCATCAATAATCTTCTCTTGAGATACTAGGTCTATTGTCTTATCACCTTGGCGAATGTCTTTATACATCTCAAGATTCTTAAATGAAGTATAACCCCAGTACTTTTCCAGATAGCGAAGATATTCTTGGCTGTTCGAAATCGGGTCATTTTTCTGTTCTTCTTGCCGTTGAATAAAAGAGATTTCTTCTCCCGATAACCATTTAATGAGGCCCAGTCTATAGGTAAGGTTTGGTGACAATCTTTCATCAGCTAATGCTACTTCAATCGTCTGCTTGCCTTGACGATGCAAAACATAATGTATTAAATCTAAAAAGGCAGTTTCATCATCGAACAGCTCAAAAGACTGTGAGACATCAGAAGTTTCTATACTAAACACTTGTCCCCTGTCACAATTTTCGAAATCAAATAAATCGTGATACCTTGCACTATTCGATTCGTACTCATGGGGTCGGACATAATAAGAATCTGTTGTAGCTGAATAGGTCATACCACCATAAATGTTCAATATATTTTCACTGGATGTGTTGTTATTTATACTTTGATCATCCTCTAGGAAAATCCCCTGATAGCTACTTTTAGGGTCTGACAAATGATTATCGACAGGATAAAACCCATTGTATAAGTTGTTAGTTATAATATGCAGATCAAAGAACAAGTCCAATGTATCTTTTACTAGCAAAAACTCCTCAAAAAACATCCAATAAAAAGGCTCAGTGAGTTCTAGAATATTTGTGGCTTTCCCAAGTATTCTTCTACTGCATTCATTGAAATCAGCTTTATCTATTGGAAATGTACCCATCCCTTTACAAAAATATTGAGCTTGATACTCCTCAAGCAACATACGGTCCACACCCTTAAAGACTATTAAAGGCTTCTTACTTGAAGAAATAACATCAGAAAGTCTAGCTATTAGTTTACTAATTTCTTGTTCAATTTTCCCAATCAACATAATCTTCTATGTACTCCTTTATCTTTGGATTATATCGCGCCCTACGTTGTAACTTTCTCAATGCTTTAGCTTCAATTTGTCGTATCCGCTCCCTAGTCACTCCATAAATCTTACCAACTTCCTCTAGGGTGTATGTTCGCCCATCATGAAAGCCAAACCTATAAAGTATTATCTCGCGTTCCTTATCCGAAAGCTCTGATAAGAGCTTATCAATTTGGTCAGACAGATCCCCATGCAGTATCTCGCCTTCCACTGAAGCCTGTTTATCTGCTACGAATTCTCCCAAAGTTGTGTCTCCGTCAGATTCTCCAACTGGAGTATCAAAGCTAGCTAAATTCCAAAACATGTCTTTATAGTATAAGAGCCGCGCCACTTCTTGTTCCGTCATGTCAAGCTGCTGAGCAATTTCTTTCGTATTGACTTCCCCTTTTTCGAACTCCTGCTCTCGCACCTTCTTAATTATCTTCAAAATCTTCTCTCGAACATGAACAGGTAATCTGATCAGTGTTGAATCATCTGCTATGCCACGGGTAATACTTTGCATGATCCAATGAAAGGCATAGGTGGAGAATTGTGTGCCGTATGAAAGATTGAATTTTTTTGCAGCTTTTATTAAGCCTATTCGTCCACACTGCATCATATCTTCAAAATCAAAATCTGCAGTTGCTAGTTTTCTATAGTGATTAGCGACTTTCCTAACCAATCGCTCGTTTGCTTCAACTAATCTGTTTAGTGTAACAGGATCTTTTTTTAGGCTGTATTCTTCGAGCATTATGAGATTGCCCCGAAAATCCAAAGTTTCAATATGGACTGACTTCAAGTCTTCAAACTCAGGCAACGAGAGCAAAGCATCGATATCCAAGTAGTCATCGTCCCCATTATCTTCCATATCTTCTACAATGACAAGTTCTGACTTAATTGAATGCTGATCTTTCAGTTCTCCCTTTTTTTCCGCTAGTAGATAAGCCTCAAAAACAGGATTTTTCTTTCTGTTAACCATATTGGAACTATTCATATGCATTATTAGCCCCCCTCTCATTGTGCGCGAATTCTTTAAATAATTTTGTGTATCATGAATAGTATACACTATATGTTTCACATTTCACTTTAGTTTTCTTGCTATTTTATTTAGAATTCTTGCTGAATTCAGGTGATTATTAGTAGACATGTTATACCGATGATCTTTATTCCACAAAAAAACGCCATACCGGCGTATTTTCTTACTCTCTATTTTGCTAACTTCTCATTCGCCAATTTCTGCAGGGATTGGATATTATAACCTGTGTCCGTTAAGCGTTCGCCTCCTTCCTAGCCATTATCTCTAAACAATATAATTTGTCCCCTAATCATTACTCTTGGCGCATTTGCAAAAACAGAGCAATCCTCCTCTACCAGAAGATTGCTCTATTCAGCCTACATTGTATGATTGTACTAGTCATTGATAATGTTGAAGGTCTCTGCTTACTCTAAAATTGTAAATCCTAGGCTAGAACTATCTCTTAAGAACATTTGAACTGTTTCCAGGGAGTATTCAGTCAAGTCCTTGTCTTTCAATTCTAACTTCTTAATCAAATCCGAAGTACAGGTGATGATGTCCACTCCTAAGGAATCCGCTTGATAGATGTTGAAGGTCTCGCGCGGACTAGCCCATAGTAACTCAATACCTTCTTTTTGACGACAAATAGCAAGTGCCTCTTGCATGATTGGCATTGGATCAACGCCTGTATCGGCAATGCGTCCCGCAAAAACGGACACCACTGCTGGGGTACCACTCTTGAGTGCATCGACTACTTCTCGAACTTGATCAACCGTGAAAATAGCGGTCACATTGACTTTGATTCCTTCTGCAGTCAGTCTATCAATTAAAGGTGCAGTACTCTCACCCTTAGAGTTGGTGACCGGGATTTTAACATAGACATTATCGCCTAAGGCTGCAATTCTCCGCGCTTCTTGCTCCATTCCTTCTAAATCATCTGCAAACACTTCGAATGATACAGGATAATCCGTAATCTCTTTTAAGACATCTTTAGCAAAACCAATGTAGCTAGTAATTCCTGCTTTTTTCATTAAACTAGGGTTGGTTGTAAAACCTGTCACTAAGCCTGAATTTAAATCATGCAGCATCGTTTCCAAGACTGCGCCATCCGAAAATACTTTAATTGATAATGCTTTGCTCATTTGCCTATTCCTCCTCCGTTACATTATTCAATGCTTCCTTAGACTTGGTTAGGATAGATGGCAGAATCAACACAATTGCTAATACGGCAGCCACAACATAGATACCGACTGAGCCGACAGACTCTCCTACGCGTCCTAATAAAATCCCAAAGATCCCAAAGTCAAAATCTCCGAAGGTCGTATTGGCGAAACCTAGTTGGCCTAAGACTGGTAATAGCGTAGCAGGCAGGAAGGCAAGGAATAAACCATTAACAAATGAGCCAATAACCGCACCTTTGCGTCCACCAGTTGCATTACCATAAATACCTGCCGTTGCGCCACAGAAGAAGTGCGGCACCATGCCTGGGATAATTAAGACGCCGCCGATTGCGCCAAGAATAAACATGCCGATCAGGCCTCCGAGGAAGCTGAATGCGAAGCCGATAATAACGGCCGTTGGGGCATATGGGAAGAATACTGCGCAGTCTACCGCCGGAACTGCATTCGGAATGATCTTGGTCGCAATACCTTGGAAGGCTGGAATTAAGTCTGCCAGAATCATACGTACACCTGAGTAGACAATGGACACACCCACTGCAAAGGTTAGCCCACTAATAACTGCAAAGATAAAAGGGTTCTTACCCCCAGCTAATTCTTGAACTGCCTGTGGGTTACGAACTAAACAAGCTACTACTCCGACTAGATAGAAGGCAACCATGACAATCCCCGTAGAAATCGTGGTGTTTCTGAGGAAGCTCCATTTTTCAGAGATTTCTAATTCCTCAGTACTTCTGCTATCTTTCCCTACTTTCTCTCCAATCCAAGCTGATAAATAGTAGCCAAGGCTTCCAAAATGCCCCATGGCAATTTCATCACCGTCTGTCACCTTGAGGGTGTATCGTTGTCCGATAGCCGGTGAAATTGCAGACCAAGCACCTAGGAAGAAGCCACCGACTAGGACAAGCGTTAGGCCTTTAAATCCGATGGCCCCTAACACTGCTGATAACAAGCAAGCCATGAAGAAGCTATGATGCCCGGTTAAAAAGATATACTTAAAGCGCGTGAATCTTGCAAATAAGAGGTTTAAGACAAGGCCCACAATTAAGATAGACATGGTTTCTACACCTAAAATTTGTTGCGCCACACTGGTAACAGCCTCGTTATTAGGAACCACTCCAGTAATGCCAAAACCTTCTTCAATTAATCTTGCTAAAGGTCCTAAGTTAGCTTGAATAACGCCAGCACCTGCCGCTAACATCAAATAACCTAAAACAGGCCCTAAGGTACCTGTTAAGACCTTATGTCCAGGCGTTTTTAAGGCTACCAAGCCAATAAAAGCAATTAAGCCCATTAAGAAAGCCGGTTCACTTAAGATGTTTTGTAAAAATGTCAAAATGCCATTCATTGTACTTCCTCCTTCTTTTAATGCTAGTTATATTATTGATTGACCATCTCTTTTAAGATTGGAACAAGTTCCGGTTCAATTTTCTTGCGATTGGTATAACTTGGCACGAGGCAAACTTTCGTACCTTCTGGGAATATATCTTTAAATTCCTTTACGGTTACATACAAATCTGCATTCTTACCAACTGCTGCATTGGAATCGCATGATTCCACATCTACATCAATCCCTAGATCCTTAGCAATTGTTTCTACCTTGAAACGTAGTAATAAACTACTACCAATACCATTACCACAAACCGTGACTACTTTAATCAAGTTACTCTCCTCCTTCCTCTATGATTTTATCAATAATAGCCAGTATTTCCCTTGGGTCAGAAGCTGCAATTAAGGAATCAATTGCCTCTTCATCGTCTAAAATCAAGGCCAACTCTTGTAAGGCTCTTAGGTGCGCAGTTGAATCTACTGCAGCTAAGACAAAGATTAATTGAACCTTCTTGTCGTCATCATCATCTTCAGAGAAATCGACAGGTTCTTTTACTTGCAATAAACTAATGCCTAGTTGATGCACACCTGAATCAGGAGATGCATGAGGTACAGCTACTTTAGGCGCCAAGACAATATAAGGTCCTGTTTCCTTAATGGACGCTATCATGGCCTGAATATAGGATTCTTCAACATAGCCATGGGTAAGCAGTGGCTGAGCCGCAAGATCAACGGATTCTTGCCAATTACTCACACTGTCTACTTGTTGAATCAATTCTTCTTTTAATAGATCAGTCAAAGAATCACCTCCTAATAATTGTTGATTGTTTTGAGCAAAAAGATAATGGATTAACTCATTCTTTAAGCCTTCTTCATTCTTGATAGTGGTATATTTGGCCACAATCCCCATTAATTCGTCTATCGATACCACATCCTCTTTTTCCAGGTGCAAGTATTCATACACCCTTCGTTTTAAGAGAATTTTTTCAATAGAAGTCATTAAGGGTTTAACAAGGAAGACCTTGTCTTGACTTTCTAAATGAGTAGTTGAAAAAATAACTTGAACATCATCCCTCTCCCTATTATCTACAGTCTTAAAATGACTCCTTGAGATTGCCTGGAATTCCATCCTTGGAAATATTTTCTCCAATTCAGATTGCAGTATCAAGGATGTACTAACCCCGTTGGGGCAGACAATCATTGCCCTTAAATCCTTCCCTTCTCTATGCTTGACTTTGGCCTGTAAATACCCACCAAAATGTATAGTGAAGTAGGCAATTTCGTCGCTAGATAATGGTTTGCCCGTCATCTCTTCTAGGGGTTTTAAGCTGCGTCTAATTAATTCGTATAGCGAACGGTATTCTCTCTTAATCTGATGGGTTAAGGGATTATGCAAAGAAATATTGAACAAGAGACGATAATATGACGGATACAAGTGGGCATACAGATTCTTCCTGAACGAAATCCCCAGCGGGAACTCAAGGCCAGTATTGGCTTTTACTTGCTTGATAATTTCGTCCATAATTAGCACTACAGTCGGATCAGGGTTTAAATCCAAGTTACCCTGTAGGCATCCTGCTAGCCGCGACAGAGTATAGTCTCTTTCTTTAGCCAGCTTCGGATATTCTTCTTCGAGTTCCTCCACTAGCTTCAACAGGGCTGTTTCCTTAATATTACGGTAGCACTCTTGCTTTACTTGATAGTCACCTTCAATCTCGATTTCATTCAGAACAGCCATCACGAGCGAAACTATTTTCACGTTTTCGAAAATAAAGGTAAGCTGATATTTTTCACTCAGCATTCGGATTTGAGAGAAGATGGCTGCGTCCTTAGTTGCTATGCGACATTCCTTGAGCACATAATCTAAGATAAATCGTCCACTCTCTAGACGCATTAACTTCTCAATCGTGCGCTCTAGTAATTGCCTTAGCTGACTTCCTGTGCCTTCCAAATAATAGCCCTCACTACGCGTGTATTGTAATAAGATTGATTGATTTTTTAGCAATTCCCGAATATCTTTCAAATCGGCTACCACTGAGTTTTTGCTCATTCGTAATAAGTCTTGCAAATGATAGTTGGATATGTAGTCTGGATACAATAGCAAATAAAGAATAATCATATCTAGCCGTTCATGTTGAAAGATATAGGATCTACTGCTTATATCTACATGACCTAGTAGCTCGCCGCTTGAAATAGCAGGTACTCTAATTAGGTCATTCTCAATTCTTATGTTTGGAAGCAATAAGTGACTCAGCGCTTCATTGATTCTCAGAATATCTGAAAGGATGGTTCTCCTGCTACTATTGGACAAATTCTCTAACTCCCCAATTGAAGAATTATCATAATTCAGGAAAAATTGGTATTTCTTTATGAGCTCATTTGTAAACACGTTCTCCCTCCTATCTCTATTATACTTAGGCTTTCTCTTGCCTTAAACAGCCTTTGAGCACAATCTCATGCGCAGGCTAGAACAGCAAATTGTGCTCAGTGTATCCCCTTTCATTTAGGGGTATGTCTCGTCTTATTTTTAAGCCAAAAATGCCCTGTATGTGTGTAAACAGAAAAAGCCAGATAATCCCTAGCACAATGTAATGGTCCGAAAACATTGAAAGTGGAGATTAATCTGACTTATCTTAATTTTAACCTAAAAGTTGAATAATTAACAGTGGGAGATTGAGTTAGCGGCCTAAATATGTTAACAGTGCCTTAAAATATGCCCTGCAATATCTTCAGCTTAAACCTAGCTTACATTCTGAGCCACGTCGCGTTGGACCTCCAACACGACATGGCTGCCTTCCAATACGACGTAGCTCACGTTTTTTCTCCCTTTTTGCCTCAAAATACTCGCTTCCTTACCGAGCCACGTCGTGTTGGACCTCCATCGCGACATCACTACCTCCCAATACGACGTGGCTCACGCTTTTTCGCCCTTTTTGACTCAAAATACTCGCTTCCTTGCCGTGCCACGTCGTGTTGGACCTCCATCGCGACATGGCTGCCTTCCAATACGACGTGGCTCACGTTTTTCATCTCTTTTTACCTCAAATTCCCCACTTCCTTCCCCTGCCACGTCGTGTTGGACCTCCATCGCGACATGGCTGCCTTCCAACACGACGTGGCGCCCCTTTTTACACCAAAAAACCACCCGCGCTATACGGGTGGTTGCCTACCTTCTTTATCTTAACTCAAAAGTCCAATCTAGTTTAAAGCTTGATTCATCAAAGCGGTGTTCCGGTAGGAGGCGTGGGCCACAGGAGTTGGAGCCAATACCAGCCTGTCTATAGTCTAGATGGAGGTAATAGACGCCCTCTTCCACTAGCTCGTCTCGATGGCGCGCCTGACTTAGTTGGCGTGTTGAATATGGCGAGAGGTTGAAGGATAGGGAATGAGACGAAGCCACACTCAGCGCCAACGATCCTTGCTGGACTGCTAGCTTGGACACTTGGTGGGCGCCATTCTCTTGCGGGGTTACATAAGGTTCGTACAAGTCTTGGGCAGACTGTTCGAAGTAGCCCCAATAACTACTGTGATGCTTGTCCACATAATTCTCATAAGGTCCATAACCAATATAGGAAACTCGGTCTGCATCCACCATCGGTAGGACTAAGCCAAAGCGTGGCAACTCCACCATTTCCTTAGGTCGTTGCCCTTCCAGGCTTAACTTCAGTCGACCCTCTTGATCTAGGCACCAATGACCTTGGAAACTAAGGGCTGACTGACGGCCAACTCCTGCAATAACAGCTTCAAAGTGCAGGCATACTTGATGATTGATGGTCTCAGCCCTCAGGCTGTGCACCCGAACCTGGCTGTGGTCATAGTTGGCCTGGCGCCACTCTGTCACAATCACGCGGTCATTATCCGTTGGCGCTCGCCAGATGGTCCAGTCACCCGGGCTTGCTAAGATTTCTTCTTGGCCAAACTGCCATGAGCTTGGGGCGGCATTGGCCTTACTGAAGGTCACTGCCTGATCTCGCCAATGCATGGTGAAATCCCTTAGGGTCTCGGTCAGCCAAGGCGTCTCAGGCTCTTGACCTAGACATTTAGCTTGTGGCCATTCAATGTCCCGCAGGCGCACTTGGTCTTGGCCCAGGCAAACGTCGTCTCCTTGGCGCAGATAGCGCAGGCGAATATGGGACATTTGCATTAAATCCCAGTCCTTAGGCAGGAAGACGGTCGCTTCTTGGCCTGGCTCAGCCTGCCAGTCAGTGACCGTCACCCCAACTAGGGGCTGACCGGCTAGGTCATAAGGAATCATCTCCAGGATGACCTGGTCTTCTAGCTTGGTGAAGTGGTAGTGATGACAGAAGGTCAGACACCCTCTCTCTAGATCACTATCTACCAAGCGAACTGGCCGATGGATTTGAGCGTATTCCAGGGCCCCGGTATGTGGCCGACGATCCGGATACATCAGGCCATCCATACAGAAGTTGCCAGCATGAGGGTACTCACCATGATCCCCACCATAACGGTAAACTGGCAGGCCTTGGTTCCAAGCACCTTGATTAGTCACGCCTTGGAGTTCGATGGCGTGGTCCGCCCACTCCCAGACAAAGGCCCCAATAAATTCAGGATGGCGCATCATACAGTCATAGTAATGAGCCAAATCGCCTGGCCCATTCCCCATGGCATGCGCATATTCACAGAGGATAAAAGGCCGGTCCAGTGGCGCATAGGCGCCCCCTTCATGGAAATAGGTGGCCTCGATTTCTTCGACGCTAGGATACATACGGCTCCAAACATCCAGATACTGGGTGTCATAGGTGACATCAGGCTTGTGATACCAGTAGGCTTCATAGTGGAGCGGCCGCCTTGGATCTTCCTGTCTGGCAGCCTTCAACATGGCTTCAATGTTAGGGCCATAGCCGGACTCATTCCCGGCCGACCACATAATAATGGAGCTGAAGTTCTTGAGGGCTCGAACATTGGCTATCATGCGCGCGAGACAGGCCTGCTTGAAGCGTTCATCGTAGGCTAGTAGGTTATAGTTGTCGTTCCCGCCCATGCCATAGAGATCCACGACCCCATGACATTCTAAGTCCGTCTCGCTAATGACATAGAAACCAAGCTCATCACAGAGCTCATAGAATTCTGGTGACTTGGGATAGTGGGCTGTTCGCACAGCATTAAAGTTCAGGCCCTTCATCAAAATCAAGTCTTGGCGCTGACGTTCCAAGGTCACCGTTGCCCCTGTATCCGGCCAAGAGTCATGATGGTTGACACCCAAGAGCTTAACTGGCTGATGATTGATATATAGGCAATTGTCTTGGATAGCTAGCTGACGAACCCCTACCTTGTGGCGGTAGTACTCCTCCCCTACCTGCCAGTAAAGGCTGTAGAGATGTGGTGCCTCTGAGGACCAGATCTGAGGGTTTGGAATTTCGATTTGACAGTCTCGCTGTCCTAGGGGCAGACTCCCCTCTCCCACTAAGCCTCCATCAGGGGCATAGAGCTCATAGTGACCTTGCGCCAAGCCCACTGTGGCCGCGACAGACAAGCCTAAGTAGCCAGTCTGACTATCAGGGGATAGCTGAGTCGTGAGGCTGAAATCTAGCATACGTGCCTGCTGCCGCTTAAGTAAGTAAACATCGCGGAAAATCCCACTATTACGGAACTTGTCCTGGTCTTCTAGATAGGTCCCGTCGGACCACTTAAGCACTAAGACGCTTAGACGGTTGCTGCCGGCTACCAGATAGTCGCTGATATCGAAGATAGAAGTCGAATGGGATATTTGGTCATAGCCCACAAAATGGCCATTGACCCATACATAGAAGGCCGAGTCTACCCCTTCAAAGACTAGTTCATAGCTAGTCGTTTCAGTCCAATCTGCTAAGTCAAGCTGACGTTGATAGAGTCCCGCCGGATTATCATAAGGCACATAGGGTGGATCATAGGGAATCGGGAATTCTGTGTTGGAGTATTGAATTTGGTCGTAGCCCTGCATTTGCCAACAGCTGGGCACCGGAATTTGGTCCCAGTCCAAGCCTTGAGCTTGCTCCCAGTAAGGGGCCTCAATCGTCCGCACATTAGGGAAATACTTAAAGTTCCAGATGCCATTCAGGTCAAGATAGGCGGTAGAGTCCCGTCGATTGCTGGCTTGCTTAGCCTGGTCCAAACTAGCATAAGGAATGGTATAAGCCCTTTGGTCTAGGGCCCCTACACTGACTAATTGAGGGTCTTCAAAATATGGATGGATTAACATGCTTGAGCTCCTTTCCCTTATTTGACAGAACCTAACATACCTGCAACGAAGTGACGTTGTAGGATGAAGAAAATCGCAATGGTTGGCAGGGTCGCGATACTAATGGCCGTCATCATGAGACCGAAATCTGGCGAATAAGAGGACCCTAAATTGGAAATTAAGAGGGGCACGGTCTGTTTGTCAGGCGTCTGCAAGACAATCAATGGCCAGAGATAGTTGTTCCAGCTAGACATGAAGACAATAATCCCTGCCGCGGCATAAGTATTCTTCATGGTCGGCATGAAGATTCGGACGAAGCAGCCCAGCTCAGATAAGCCGTCAATTCGCCCTGCTTCTAGCAATTCCTTGGAGAACATCTTGGTATTCTGTCTGAAGTAGAAGATGAGGAAGGCAGTCGCCACAAAAGGTAGATAAACGGAGGCATAGGAGTTAATCCCAATGGCCGAACTAACCGAAGACAGTTGGCTGAAGAAGCGGAAGAGCGGGATAATGATGGCCGCAAATGGCAACATCATGGAAACCAAGAGGATATTGAAGACAATGTCCTTGGCCCGGGAGCGATAGACTTCAAAGCCATAGCCTGCCACTGACCCTACTAAGAGGGCTAGGACTGTCTGCCAGAGGGCCACAATGGCAGAGTTGATTAAGGCGCCCCGCATCTGGGTCTGGCTGAATAAATTAGTCAGATTCTGCCACAGGGCATTACTTGGCAAGAGCCGACCGTTAGTAACATCTAGACTGGTATTGGTCGCACTGACTAAGAGGAAATAGAAGGGGAAAGCAAAGATGATAGAGGCCACCCCCAAGAAGAGGTAAGACCCAAGATGTTTAGTTCTTTTCATGTTGATTCCCCACCTTTAGCTGAATAATTGAGAAGATAACCACCAGGAAGACAATGGCATAGGAGACAGCGGCCGCATAACCGAAGTCGGGTGTGAACTTGAAGCTAATATTGTAGATATACTGGGAGATGGTCAGGGTGGCATTCCCTGGCCCACCCTTGGTCAAGTTCATGGGTTCGTCGAAGAGTTGCAAGGTCCCAATGGTGGAGGTAATCGAAGTGAAGAGAATGACCGGTCTTAAGAGGGGAACGGTCACGCTGAAGAAGGTCCGCCATTTGGAGGCCCCATCGACATCCGCTGCTTCATAGATTTGTGGGTCGATATTTTGCAAGGCAGCCAGGAAAAAGATCATATTATAGCCTGTCCAACGCCAAGTAATGGCAATAATGACCAGGACCTTCGCCCAGACTGGATGAGATAGCCACATAATGGGTTCACTGACAATGTGTAAATTCACCAAGAGCTGATTGACAATGCCCTCATTTCCGAACAAATACTTGAAGATCAGAGAATAGGCAACCAGGGAGGTGACACAAGGCAGGAAGACGAGGGTCCGAAAGACGCCCCGCCATTTGAGTGTTTTCTGATTGAGCAAGACCGAGAAGAAGATGGCCAGAATGACCATGAGTGGCACTTGGAAAACCAGAAAAATCAGCGTATTACCGAGGGCCGTCAAGAAGACCGGGTCACTGAGTAAGCGTTGATAGTTGGCTAGACCGACGAATTTGAGCTGGTTACCCTTCCCTGCCGATAGGGACAAGAGGAAGGTCTGTACCATAGGATAGAAGTAAAAGAGGCCAATCAAGAGGGTGGGTACCACGATAAAGCACCAACCCAGAATCTTGGTTCGGGCGAAGTGATTGAGTTTGAACATCCTACCTACCTCCTTAAATAGAAGAGGCAACAAGTCTGTAGGGATGCCTTGTTGCCTCTGGATGTCATTATTGAATTTGATTCTCTGCTTGTTGTTGGGCTTCAGTCAGCACTTGGTCTAGGTCTGCACCATTGAGGTATTGGTTGAAGGCATCCACAACAATACTTTCCATAGCGTAAGTATGTTCCCCGTAGTTAACGGCAGGAATCTTAGTAGACCATTCAGCAAAGTCCTTATAAATCTTCTGATTACCGAAGTATGGTACCGCTTGGTCATAGGCATCCGTCTTAAGGAGTGGTTGATAGGTCCCTAGGGCACCGACTTCCTTCATAATACGGCGGTAGAATTCTTCGCTAGATCCGAAGGTCTTGCCTAGGAAATCAGCAGCTGCTTCCTTGCCCTTGACATTGAGGACATAGAAGGAAGACCCACCTAAGTTAGAGGCATTGACTGAGCCTGTCACATTTTGGCGAGGCCAAGGCACGACCACCCATTGGCCAGATTGGCTAGCTTCAGCTGTCACAGATGGTGTAATCCAATTACCTTGTGGCACCGTCGCAACGGTTCCTTTGTTGAAGGCTTGCAGCATTTGGCTCCAGTCATTGTGGACATTAAGCAAGCCCGCATCATTCATGGATTTGAGGGTACGGAAGGCTTCCTTAAGGGCTTCATTGTCCTTGAGGTTAGGTGCCTTACCATCTTCCGTCGTATACCAGCTACCGCTAGCATTAATCATGGCCCGCACCAGACCTAAGTCTTTGAAGTCAATGGAAAGAAGTTTGGTCCCTGTCTTATCGTAGATATCTTGACCAATCTTTTGGAGTTGATCCCAAGTGATGTTTTGTAGTTCTTCCACCTTATGGCCAGACTGTTCTAAGAGGTCCTTACGGACATAGAGGCCAGTCACCCCAGTGTCAAAAGGCACCGCATAGTGGGTATCGCCAATAGAAGTAGCTGCCACCTTATATGGTGCGAAGTCTTCTGCCTTGAAGAAATCAGAGAGCGGGAAGAAGCTATCTGGGTAAGCAGCTAGGAAGCTCTTAGCCCGGTAGTCTTCAATCAGGACGATTTGTGGTAAGCCATCGGTCACCCCAGAACTGAGGGCGGTATTCAACTTCTGCACAATATCGTCTTGTGCGTTCTCAATGATATTGAGTTTGAAGTCTGGGTGGTCTTTCTGATAGAGTTCTTGGGCGATTTCTAGGGCCTTAATGTTAAACTTAGGGTCCCAGGCCCAGACCGATACCTCATCCGCAGCATGTGCGGTATGGCGTGGAGCGACTAGAAACGTGGTAAAAGTTGTCAAAAGCACCGTCAAGGTCATCATGATACGTGTAAACTTCTTCATCTTTCGTTAATCCTCCTCAATAATTGGGCGCCTTAGCCGACACACCTCGAGTCTGGTCAACCAGGCACCTGAAATGGTAACGCTTTATATTTACAGTGTATAGTCTTTTGGTTTTACAAGATATAGTGAAAGCGTTAAACTCTATGTCATTTTGTTGCAACATGTCTCTGCTATACTAGGAGTAAGGAGGCGAAACCTATGCGACAATTATGGCAACATTTCGACTATGGACTGACGGATCTGCAGTTTGACGAGTGCGGCATCCAGCAGTTTGAACCCTATCAGGTCTACCAATACACCGTCTATCAACCCTACATTATTCACTGGATTGCCTCAGGCAAAGGTAGCCTAGAAGTCGACAACCACTGTTACCCCCTGACTACCAATCAAGGCTTCATTCTTAGACGCGGTCAGCAAGTCAAATACTATGCCGATGGCAAGGAACCCTGGCGCAACTACTGGATTGGCTTTAGTGGCCAACGTTTGGAAGAATTCCTGCAATTTACCCAGTTGGCTGATGCCCACTGTATTCAGTTCCAGGATGAGGGGCAGTGCCAGACCATCATTCAAGATATCTGCCACTATAGCCTGTCCCAGACTCAGGATGCCAATACCTTCTACTGGCAAATGATGAAGGTCTTCGACTTCCTCTACCACGCCCATCTAGAGCTAGTCAGCCTGTCAGCCCCCCGCCAACAAAGTAACTCTTCGCCCGCAGAGGTAGCCGCCGCCTACATCTACGCCAACTATGCTCACCCCATAACAGTTGAGTCTATTGCCCAGTATATTGGCATGAGCCGCAGCGCCCTCTTCCGCCTCTTTCGACAACACTATCGCCAGTCACCTAAGCAATTCCTGATGGAGACTCGCCTCCGTCAGGCCAGGCAACTCCTGGTTGAAAGCCAAGACTCTATTAAGACCATTGCCGCTAGCGTCGGCTACTCTGATCAGCTAGTCTTCTCCAAAATCTTCAAAAAAACCTTCGGCCTCAGCCCCAGCGATTACCGCGACTGCGCCGGCGAACCAGATTATATGGGGAAAGGATGAAGGTTGGGCTAGTTTGGTGGCTAGGTGGAGGTAGCTGGTTTGGTGGCTTTTCCCAGGTTCCTGGCCGAGCCAGTGGTCCACTTTAAAGAGTGGACCACTGGCTCAGAAAAAAATGTTCCCTTAAAAATACGCAAAAAAAAGCCAGGTAATCTCTAGTACAATGTAGTTGTCCGACAACATTGAAAGAGGAGATTATTATGACTTACTTTAATTTTAACCTAAATCTAGGAGAATTAACAGAGGGAATTTTAAGCCCTAACCAAAAGCATTCTTAAAGAAAGGAGCAAAGCTTTCTTTCCCGAGAAAGAGATTTGACTTCTTCCAAACCTGTACAGTATAATAAACATAGAAGGAGTCGAGGGCGAACTCGACTCCCATGCAGAGCCGTATAAGACGGTGATGCCAAGATGACTAAAAATAGCCGTCCCGCGTGTCAAAGTGGGGACGGCTATTTTTTGTCGTGTTTATTGAAAAGTTTGTGGCAGAGCCCAATCAAGGCAATGACAAAGGTGCCAAATTCCAAGATAAGCCTTACCACAGCTTCAGCTGACAAATTCAGTGTCCTCCTTCCCTCTAGATTTTGATGGATGCACATAGGGCACCACCTCCTCCTGAGTGGGAGTCACCACCGTCTTCACTTCTCTACAATCTCTATTATACGCCTATTGAAGGGATTATGGAGGGGGACAGGAATTTTTGTTCCCATCCCGTAGAGACTCCGTCCTTGCTTGCGTCTCTACAACGAGTAATTTAATTTATCTTAAAATCATGTATCGTTAAACAAAGTATCCTACTTATGGGTAGGTAGGATTATCTATTAAATAGGGCGTGACTAGGTTATTTCTTAAAGTTATCTACATATTTTACTAGGTATTGAAATTCTTCATTGGAAAGCCCTAATAGTTTTATCAATTGCTCATCAATATCTTTAGTAAAATCAACCAGCATATTAAAATCCGAATAATCTCCTAAGTCAGGAACAACTTTACCCAAGGACGATAACGATTCATCTGTCATTAAGAAAGTAAATCTAATTACGTAGCTCTTCATATACTTATAAAAATTTTGCGCCTCGTCTTTAGTATCAAACACTTTGAGAGCAATCCTTGATCGCCCAAATGCTGAGTGATTATCTAAAACCTCCAGTTGGTTATCACGCTTCTGACCTCCGGCATTAGCACTAGAAACTACCACTTTCCATTTATCAATCAACTCAACATTCACCTTAATAGAATCTCGGTCAGCAACAAACCAGGTAGCTCGTCCAGTTTTTCCGGCTTTATCATTAACTAGTAGCTTGATTTTCTGTTCATAATTAATTTTCTGTCCATTATATAGGCTAACTTTATGCGGGTTTTTCTCGACAAAGTCGCTTTCTATCTGAAATAGTTTTTGATTAATTACACTACTATCCGCTATAATTGATAAATTGTTATCACTAATAAATTTCTCTATTTTATTAACTATCCGTGTATTTTTTGGATCTAATATAATTAATCTATCTCCTGGGGAATACATCACTAGTTCTTCATCCTTCCCTCCAACTGAGTAAACATAAATGAATTCATTAGTATCTTTCTTGTAGTCTTTGATTACTATTGATATTCCATCAGCAATAGCGACATCTTTAAAAATTTCATTTGCTTGAGGATAATATATTAGCTTAGCTAAACTTGAGCTATTAATTTGGCTTTTCCCAAACTCGACCATCCCTTTCCCAGAACGATGAATCCATCTCCCTCCTGGGTAAATTAAGCACGAATACTTCTTCGAAACCGAATCAGCAAGTAATTGAAAATCTTGGAAGACATTTCTTACTCGCTGTTGTTGCCCTGAACGCATCAGCTCATTTGTTGTACCTTCCTGATACGGTGGATTCCCCACCACAACATCAAATTTCACGTGACCAAACGCCTCCTCTACTTTTTCTTTACCCTTGTCTATATCCTGCTTTAGGACGTCCGTTAGCCCCGGAATATAAACCACATTCGTCTTATAACCTCTGTATCCTGCTAGTGTCCGCTCCGTAATGGTTTTGGCCATTGGAGTTTGGGCAATGACATAGATATTTTTCATTAGAATCGACTGATAGACTTGTCTATCAATAAATCGCTTGTCTTCATTGGCTAACATGGCCTGATAGTATAAGCTCATCGCAGCATGCAAGGGATATAGGCCTGTCTTAGAGTTTATATCAATAATCTTGGTATCTGGGTGGTAGATTTCCTTAGTTACTTCACGCTCTACCCAATGTAGGTTAGGTCTTCCGCCATCCGTCATCGCATGGAAATCATCATCGTAGAAGTTCAAGCCACCAATCCCCTTGGCAATTTGCATGTTGACAACACGCCACGGGGTGAGGACGGTTTCCTTGTCAGGGTTCTTGAAACTGCCAAATAATTCAGCAATCCGCTCTGCACGTTCAATAAAGTCCAGCTCGTCTAGCTCTTTGGCGCGGTGTCGAATAATTCGACCTGCTTCCACGAAGACTTCCGCATCATAGAATTGCGCGATATCATGGAACAGCTCCTTAGTAAAGCCCTTAGGCATAAACTCCTTCCAAGACTTATCATCCACCTGCTTGACGAATTCCTCAATCGAGATATCCTCTTGAATATCGACATCCATCCCATAAATCATGAGAGGAATCTTAGTTGATACCCCTCGCAAGATCGAAATCATGGTCTTGCGCTGTTGCTTAGCCTTCTTAATCTTCTCAATTGCTTCTTGCTCTTCAGGGGTGCGGTCTCGTTTTTTCTTTTTCTTGCCCTTCTCACCCTTCTCGTATTCTTCATCGGTCAAACCATTGTCATTCACAGTAATCGTTTTAGGTGTTTTCTGTTTGCTCGTTTTACCGACAATCGCGTTCAAGTCTTGGAACAACTTGGCATCGCCCTCTGTTAAGGTTAGAAGCTTATCATTATAGAGACTGTCGTCTTCAAAGCCAGATCGTACGGCTTTCTCCGCATAGACCTTCTTCAATTGAGTTAACATGCGATCAACATCATAAGTCTTCATGCCATTGTCTGATTGACCAAGAATTGGCAAGAAATTCAAGAGGTGGGACATGGCTTTCTTCTGCTGATGAGTATTTTTCTTACCCACACCAGAATTAATCTGCGCACTCTCAGCCATCACGGTCAGCGCCCGATCTGGCGCAAAATCAAAGATATAGCAATGCTTCTTCATCCCTAATTTTTCATGAGCAAATGGCGTCTGAGCACGAAAAGCAGCTTGTAGATAGTTCATAGCAGAGTTAGTATTGGATAAAAATATAACGGCCGTCCATTCAGGAATATTGACGCCAGTCGTTAACTTACGAACCGTTAGGGTTATGGTCTTTGTCTGAGAGGGATCCTCTGTTATCACCTTGCGAACTTTCTCTAAGTCCGCCTCATTGGCGACACCATCGTCACTATCCCGTTCGCTTCCTCGTACTACATTGACAATTTGGTACTCCTTACCAAAAATTGGATGCTGCTTCATAAGGTTTTCTAAGGCGTTGGCCTCCTTAACACCTGGCAATAACCAGAGTGTGTGCCGCAATTCTTCTCGGTAGGCCTTAGTTGAGAAAGGATAGTTCGTTCGGCTATCAGGATTGGTAATATTATCAAGAAAGGCTCGAACCTCTTGCTTATGGACTAGGCAACCTGAGTCATCTGTACGGAAGAATTCCCTGAAATTAAAAGATTTCCGTTCGTCTAAAAATTTCTTGTTCTTCATCTCGAAGGTATACATAGAGACCTTCGGTAACTTCTCGTAGGGATTGGGTTCATTTGGTTTCTCGAGCGCCCACTTAAGTTTAGCCGTCTGTTCCATGGTATAGTCCCAGGTATAAACTTGATCTTCTTCAAATTTATCCAAGAGGTTAAAGGGGGTACCAGAAAGCTCCAGAACTTTGGTTTTACCTTTAACTAGCTGCTCCATTACAAGCTCACTTAGTTGAGTCTGAGTGCCTTCATGCGCTTCATCAATCAGAATGAGATCCCAGTCTACCTCAGCAAACTGGCTCAAGTTCGTTTGCGCATTATTATGACGTAAGAGTTGAATGGAAGCAAAATAAACAAAAGGCTTGTTTCCCTTTTTGAGCGATTCAAGCGAGGCGCCTTGGCTCACTGAACCATATTCATAACCTTCTTGGCTCATCATCATTTTCTTAAAGTCCTCGAACCAAGAATCTGACACAACGGGACGATGCGTCATAATCAGTACGTTTTGGAAGCCCTCTTCTTTGACCAACTGAAGAGCCGTTAACGTCTTACCAAAGCGCATTTTAGCATTCCAGAGCATTGTATTCTTAGTCTTGAAGGCTTGACGCGTCTTTGCTACTGCTTCTTCTTGTTCTGGACGTAAAACGACCGCCGTCTTCTCTTCTACCGACTCATTGATATATTCACGACCATCCTTTACAGCTTGAATAGCTGATTTGGCTGTCTCCAAATCCGTATCAAACCACTCATTGCCTTCTAGCAATTCTGCATGCTTAATTCCGGAACGTCTCAATACATTATGGACATCATAATCATGAAACCAGGTCTTGTCTGATTTGCGATAGGCTAGTTCAACCCATCCCAACATAAAAGGCAGACCTGAGGTCTTCATGTATTGTTTAATTCGTTTAGGAGCTAACTTCCGTAAGAAACTACTATTCGGACTCCAGTCTCCTTCGACTTCGTCTTCTGGAACGGTTCCTTCGCCAACTTTGTAAGTCCCATCAAAAGCAGGAAATTGGCCACTCGCATTGTCAACTGTCTGAACATAGATAAATTTCCGCTCAGCCGTTTTGTAGAGGGCTTGAGCTTTAGGTTCTAAAAATTCATCGAATAAATTAGCCTGAATTTCATCGTCAATATAGTTAATAACGAACCAGACTAAGATATAGAACATATGCTCTAAGGCTCTAAGCGCATTCTCTTGCGTGGCGTCAGAGGGGTTTAGAACATGGGCAGAATTATTGCCCTTCCCTTTGATCTCGTAAAAATAATCCACAACATGTTTATCATTAATCGAGTACTTAATTTTCCGAAGAATCTCATTGAAATTATCCCGTTCCCCCAATTCAATGTAGGCACGGTCTGCAAATAACTTGGCTGTATTTTCCGCGACTTTACGGACTTTGGTCAAGGTCCCTTCATAGTCTCTCTGAGCGTAGTTTTCTTCCGCCATATTAATAGTTGCATACAATTCTGCTGTATCTAAATCGACACTTAAAAAATCAAAATTTGAAACCACACTCATCCTTAATCCCCCAATAAGTATACTTTTTGTATTTCAATTTCTGTTATGACTTTTTCAACCTCTGGCTCGCTAGCAACTTCATCCTCCCATTCAAAGAGGCTAAGTTGTTCCATTACAAGTTTTTTCTCCTCTTCCACTTCTTCACCGAATAATTCAGCAAAGGCAAAAGGAACAGCTCGAACTTTGCTCGGATATCCCGGAACTTTCTGCCATTCAATCATTCGAATTGGCTCTTCAGTTATGGGGTGGCGTTTGGTTAAGGTATTCCCTCTTACAATATTCTTGTGGATGATATAATTCGCCGATTTGTAGATATTGGTCTGACTATTGAGTCGCTCACCAAAAGCCTCTTCATACCAATCGAGATAGTAATTAAACATCCTCGAGCGTGCTACATCAAGATTGTCTGCAAGATACTCGATGCCATAAATTGAGGCTAGAGCTACCAGTGCCTTGGTCTTCCAATTACGTTTATCATACTGCTCTGTTACAGCCTTCAGCTTCCGTTCTAGAATTGCTAAGAGGAAGTTGCCATCTCCTGCAGCTGGCTCTAGAAAAGTAGCATAAATATTTTCACAGGATTCTTTGATACCTGGAGTATCTAGCATCTTCTTCACCATCCAAGCAGGAGTAAAGACTTCCCCATGCTGCTGAACGCGTTTCTTACTTTTTATTAATCCCTCTGACATGCACTCACCCAGCTCCCATTCCCAGTCCACAAACCCGAGGTTTTTCGGACTAGGGGTGACCTATGCTATGGTGAAGCCAGCACTACTCACTAGATGAGTGCAAAAAGGAGTATGAAAATGACAAAGAAATATGGCTATGTACGAGTATCGACTGCTCAGCAGAAAACGGATATCCAATATGAGGAACTGCGGCACTACGGCGTCTGCGAAATATTCGTCGACAAGACAAGTGGCACTACAACTGAGAATCGGGAAGCTTTGCAGAATCTTTTGGAGATAGCACAGCGCGGAGATGAGGTGGTTGTTACCAAAATTGACCGACTAGCACGTAGCATTATCGACCTTAATCAAATAGTGACTACTCTCAACAGTAAAGGTGTTCAAGTGAGGTTTTTACAAGACAATTTGATCTTCGAAGCTCACGAAAAGCCAAGTCCCTTAAGCTTGCTGATGTTCAACATATTAGGGGCATTTGCTCAATTTGAACGTGACTTGATTATCGAACGTACAGGGGCAGGAATTGAGAAAGCAAGACTGAATGGTATTAAGTTAGGCCGACCACGAGAACACTATGACCGAATTGAAAGGGCACTAGAGCTATATCTAAATCGTCCGCAAAATCAATTGTCTATCCAAGAGATTCTTCAACTGACCCAGGTTAAAAAATCTAAGTTTTACTATTACCTAAACCAACTAAAAAAAGGCAATCTTAGCCTCTAGCAGAAAGTCCAAAAAATGGTATAATAAGTCTTGTGAGAAGGCGACTAAAACCGCCTTCATTAAACGATAAAAAAAGAGTCCGAAAAACCTCGGTTTCTCGGACCCTTAGCTCAGACAAGGCGGTGGCGTAA
>NZ_DBHIRJ010000008.1:0-143188 GCF_057275535.1 Abiotrophia sp. | reverse complement strand
TCGATGACCCTCACATTCTTGGTGTGTCTTTGTTTAGTTTTCAATGTGCTTGTTGCCACCACGTGACAACTTCTATATATTAGCACAAGCCTCACTTCCTGTCAACAACTTTTCAGAAGTTTTTTCGAAGTTTTTGCTTGTTGCTTGTTGCTGGTAGCAACTCATATATCATATCAGTCTCGGCTATGCTTGTCAAACACTTTTTAGCTCTTTTATCAAACTTTTTAGTGAATGTTCGCTAACTCTCAGACCTACTTTATAATATCATTACAACCGCTTCAGGTCAAGCCCTTTTTGGGAATTGGCCAGCAGCTTTTTTAGCTGTCGCTGTCGTAAGGACTCTAGTAATATACCATGGTCCACTTATGACTGTCAACCACTTTTTTTCATCTTTTTTGGTCTATTTGAGAACTTGTGTTTACGGCTCTTTGGGGCCCTCTTTGGCCACAAGATATAGTGGTAGAAAAAGACAAGCAGGGAAGTCCATCTGGATCCCTGCTTGATTCTGCCTATTATATAGTAGAAAGTCTTATAAGCGGCTGTTTAATTCTGCAGCTAAGTCTTCAAAACCTGGCTTGCCTAAGAGGGCAAACATGTTCTTCTTGTAGGCTTCTACCCCTGGTTGGTCGAATGGGTTAACCCCATTGAGGTAACCAGAAATAGCCACTGCGATTTCGAAGAAGTATACTAAGTAACCTAGGCTGTAGGCGTCCATCGCTGGGATGCTTACGACTAAGTTAGGTACTTGGCCATCGATGTGAGCCAAGAGTGTCCCTTGGAAGGCTTTGGTGTTAACGAAGTCAACGGTTTGACCTTGTAAGTAACCTAAACCATCGGTATCAACTTCTTGTTCTGGAATGACCACGTCATGGCGAGGCGTCTCAACCTTGACAACCGTCTCGAAGATGTTGCGACGGCCTTCTTGGATGTATTGACCCAAGGAGTGTAAGTCAGTAGAGAAGTTAGCACTTGATGGGTAGATGCCCTTGAAGTCTTTCCCTTCTGATTCACCGAAGAGTTGCTTCCACCATTCGTTGAAGAAGGCCATTCCTGGTTCGTAGTTAACCAAGAGTTCGGTTACTTTACCTTTACGGTAGAGTAAGTTACGAATCGCCGCATATTGGTAAGCTTGGTTGCTTGCTAAATCTGCTTGGCTGTATTCGGCCATAGCAGCTGCTGCCCCTTGCATCATAGCTTGGATGTCGCCACCCGCAACCGCGATTGGCAAGAGACCAACTGGTGTTAAGACAGTGAAACGTCCGCCGATTGCATCTGGGATAACGAAAGTTTGGTAACCTTCTTGGTCAGCTTCTGCCTTGAGGGCCCCACGCTTAGCGTCAGTGGTTGCGTAGATACGTTTGATGGCTTCTTCCTTACCATACTTAGCAATCAATTTTTCCTTGAGGACACGGAAACCAACGGCTGGTTCAGTAGTAGTCCCTGATTTAGAAATAACGTTGATTGAGAAGTCACGGTCGCCAATCAAGTCTAATAAGTCATGTAAATAAGTAGAAGAAATGCTGTTACCAGCAAAGACTACTTGTGGCATGCCCTTACGGCCAGCTTTCATATTATAGAAGCTATCGTTCAAGAACTCGATGGCTGCACGAGCGCCTAGGTATGAACCCCCGATCCCGATAACCACTAAGACATCAGAATCTTGACGGATTTTCTCAGCAGCTGCTTGAACTTGGGCAAATTCTTCCTTATCGTATGCTTCAGGCCAAGTTACCCAACCGGTGTAGTCACTACCTGCCCCTGTACCCTCACGCAATTGACGGTCAGCTACGGTCACGTAGTCTTGGAGTTGAGTTAGTTCGTGTTCGCCAAAGAATTTTTTGGCAGTAGAGTAATCAAATTTAATATGTGCCATTTTTTCCTACCTCTTGTCTAGCTAGTGTTGGACTAGTTTATTTGATTTGTTGCTTGACTTCAAAGCGATCTTCTTCAATGGACTGAAGGGCGCTGTCAATCCACTCCGGTAACTTCTTAGCCACACTGGAAAAACCAATGTCAGGCAAATGGCGCTTGGCGCGCTTCTTGGTCCGGGCTGGATATGGCGGGGTGTTGAGTTTCATCAGAACCCGCATGGACAGGCTAATCTTCTTGGTATATTCATCAATGTCAATGACCATGACCTTGACCTTGTCGCCTACCTTAATCTGGTTGCTGAGCTCATTCATGTAGCCATGCTTGCACTCTGAAATATGAACCAGACCTTGTTCGGTTGGCGAGAGGCCGACGAAAACACCATAATTTTGGATACCTGTGATTTGGCCTTCAACGATATCGCCTATTTTAAATTCAGTCATAGGATGTCACCATCCTTGCTTATTCTAACACATCAATCGTCTCAATCACAACAGGTTCTACCGGTTTATCTTGGAGACCGGTAACAACTTTATTGATTGCAATGACGACATCCATGCCTTCTACCACATGACCGAAGACAGTGTGGCGTTGGTCCAACCAAGGTGTCCCACCCTCTGTCGCATAGGCTGCCACGATTTCTTCAGGGAAACTGAGTTCCTGCATTTGGCCCAACATGGTGCTTGGTACATTGCTGGCTGTCACGATGAAGAATTGGCTGCCGTTGGTATTAGGCCCTGCGTTAGCCATGGAAAGGGCCCCCTTCAAGTTGTAGAGCTCACGTGAGAATTCATCTTCGAAGCTCTCGCCGTAGATGCTCTCGCCGCCCATACCGGTACCGCTTGGGTCGCCTCCCTGAATCATGAAGTCTTCAATGACCCGATGGAAAATCACGCCGTCATAGTAGCCTTGCTTAGCAAGACCAACGAAGTTAGCCACGGTCTTAGGCGCTAGCTCTGGGAAGAGGGCTACCTTGATGTCGCCGTGGTTGGTTTTAATTAAAGCATGTAAGCTGGCTTGAGCCAGATCAAGTTGTGGATATGTCATGAATCATCCTCCTATTGTTAATGGTTGAATATCATCTATATGATACACTAAATCCCGTCAGATTCAAATCAAAAGCGACCTTCTCACGATTTTTCTTGAGAATTTACGGCTTCCTACTAGTTTCAAGTCGCATTTTTTGATATTATCTAATAGATACCTGTATAAGGAGAAGGAGGGATCCCCCCACTTATGAATACCATATTGCTGACATCTCTTGTCGCGATTCTCTTCACCCAAGCTATTAAATACCCTATTGCCCTCTTGACTAACCGCCATAAGGTCAAAGTAAATATTGTCATGACGACTGGCGGCATGCCAAGTTCCCATTCGGCCGCAGTTAGCAGCCTGATTACCAGCCTGGTGCTGGAATACGGCTTTGAATCCCCTCTGGTGGCCATCGCCACCATTTTCGGGGTCATCGTCATGTTTGACTCCATGGGCGTGCGTCGCCAGAGTGGTGAGCAGGGTCTTCTGCTCAACCTCTTAGCTAAGCGTCGCCTGCAAGACCCGGAGATCCAAGCTGACTTCCGCCGTCTGCAAGAAAGCCACGACATCGATCACTATGAAGATATGATCATCGAAAAATACCTGGGCCATCGCCCCACCGAAGTGGTGGTCGGCGTCTTAGTCGGTGTTCTAGTCGCCTTCGTCAGCCGGGCCATCTATCTCAGTCTCTAAGAAATCTGGTGCAAGGACCCTGGACTTGCCCTTTTCTTTTGCCTTAAAAACTATGATTGAATAAGGAGTCCCTACTATGTCACAAATTTACGACATCACCATCATCGGTGGCGGGCCGGTTGGCCTCTATGCTGCCTTTTACGCTGGCATGCGCCAGGCCAAGACTAAAATCATCGAAAGCTTGGACCTGCTAGGTGGCCAGCCAGCCCATCTCTACCCTGAGAAGGCCATCTACGATATCCCGGCCCACTACCAAATCAAGGGGGGCGACCTCACCCAGTCTCTGATTCAACAACTGGACCACTTTGACACCACCATCTGTACCGGCCAAGAAGCCCGTCAACTGATTCAGCATGAAGATGAGGATGGCAAGCCCTACTATGAAATTCAGACCCCGCACGCTAGCCATTTTAGCCGTGCGGTCATCATCGCCGTGGGTAACGGAGCCTTCCGTCCACGCAAGTTAGACCTAGCTGAGGCGCCAGACTTTGAAGGAAAATCGCTTCATTATTTTGTCCGCCAACCTGAGGCCTTCCAAGATCGGGTCGTAGCCATCTGTGGCGGGGGCGATTCAGCGGTTGACTGGGCCTTAGCCCTTGAACCCTATGCTAAGCAGGTCCACCTAATCCATCGCAGACCCCAGTTCCGGGCCCACGAACACAGTGTCAGCCTGTTGGAGTCTTCTAGCGTCAAGATTTGGACGCCTTATATTCCAGTGGGCCTCCATGGCCAAGACGGCCAGCTAGACCACCTGACCTTGCAAGTGCCACGCCAAGAAGAAAGCGTCGACTTAGCCGTCGATGACTTCATCGTTAGCTACGGCTTCGTCTCTTCCTTAGGCCAGATTGCCAAGTGGCCCCTGACCATCAAACGTCAGACCATCGAGACCGGCAGCTGCCACCAAACCAATTTGCCAGCTGTCTATGCTATTGGGGATATTGCCCAATATGAAGGTAAGACCAAGCTGATTGCGACCGGCTTTGGTGAAGCCACTACAGCGGTTAGCCACGCCATGGCCAGCCTCTATCCAGAGCGCAACAATCTACATGTTCACAGTTCCTCCCTTTTCGAGGATAAATAAAGAGACGAGGCCTAGGCCTCGTCTTTATTTTGCTTATTCAGCTACTAATTCTACTTCAATGTTGCCTTTAACTGCCTTGGTGTAAGGGCAGATGTTTTCTGTCTCTTGAACATAGCGTAAAGTTTCTTCTGGGCTCAAACCTTCAATGGATACAATTAATTTAGCTGCTAGGTGCAAGCTGTTAGTATCTGGTAGGTCGCCTAAGAGCACTACTTCAGCGCGCACTTGACGTTGACGGTCGCCTAAGCCATCACGTTGTAATGGGAAGGACAAAGCCCCATTGAAGCAGGCAGATAAACCAGCTGCGAAGAGCTCTTCAGGGTTGGTGTAGCCTTCTTTTTTAGCCATGCTAGTCTTAAGGTTTAAGTCCCCTGTTACGGATTTAACCTCGCCATCACGGCCACCTGTGTTAACGACGGTTGATAATGAAATTTTTTTGCTCATACTTGCTTCCTCCTTAGTTAGGTTACCTTCATTATAACATAAGCCTGAGCTTAGCGTGCTCAGGATGCTCGCGGTGCGAAGAATTTGGCAAAAAGCCAGGACCACAAGCCATAGAGGACCAGAATAAGTGCTGTCAGTCCCAAGAAATAAGACTGGGGCAGAATCCAGATGACGGGGTCCAGACCTGGATTGAAGAGCCAGAGCTCATTGGCGAAGAAGAGCCGATGGAAGGCCACAAAGGCCTGTTCAAAGAAGAGTAGCATCCCTAGTCCTAGTAGGGCTAGCCCCCACTGGCCTTGCTTAAGCGCCTGCCAATAGGACCAGGAGTTGAATTGGCCTTGGCGGACCCAACGCCAGATAAGGACATTGAGCAGGAGAGCTAGCAAGACCAGACCGATTATGAGCGTCCGAACCTCAGCAAAGTGCTGGCGCCCCCCGGCTGAACTGGCAAAATGTGCTAGTTTTAGGCTGGGCCGCCAGACTTGCCATAGATAGGTCCAAATACGCATAAAGTCCTCATAGACTGCTGACTTTGACAGACCCGCAATGTGGGGAATCCAATCTACTTGCAGATAGACCCCATAGAGCAGAGGCGCTAAGATGACGGTGCCCAGAACGGCATTGGCCAGGCCAGTCAAGAGAGTGACTCCCGCCCGAATCCAGGTCCTTATTTGTTCCATGACTAGAGCTCCCAAGTGGAGAGGTCTGGCCGGACGTAGGTTGGTTGCACGGGCACGGACTTGAGATCTTCTTCTTGAGTAAAGCCTGTCAGGACTAACAAGGTATCCATACCGGCATTAATCCCCACCTTGATGTCAGTCTCGTAATTATCACCAATCATGAGAACTTGATCCTTGGTCAAGCCCAGGGTATGGAGACCACCCTCCAGAATAGGACTGAAAGGTTTGCCCATAACGACCGGTTCTACCTGACTGGCATACTGGATAAAGGAAGTCAGGGCCCCTGAGCTCGGCATCATGCCCCGTTCAGTTGGAATATTGCTGTCGGTATTGGTCACTAAGAAGGCCGCACCATTACGGATAGCTAGGACCGCAATGGACAGGGCTTCATAGGTGGTATGACGGTCCAAGGCTTGGACCACCACTTGAGCCGATTCATCTTCCACTAGCGTGAAGCCGGCTGCTGCCACTTGTTCCTTAAGGGGCGCTTCGCCCACTACATAGACCGTTTGCCCCTCATGGTGGGCTTGCAGATAGTCGATAATAGCCATGGCGGAGGTATAGACATGTTTCTCAGTTACAGGCAATTCATACTGGGTGCTGAGGGCCTGGGCCACTTGAGCAGCCGAGCGCGTCGCATTATTGGTAATGAAGAGGAAGGGAATGTCTTGCGCCACTAACTTTTTAATGAAGGCTTCGGCTGTCGGAATACGATTCTCACCGAAGTAGACGGTTCCATCTAAATCAATCAAATAACCTGCGTAGTCTTTCATAGGGACCTCCTAAGGGTTGGTTTTGTTCTTTTGCTTGATGACAAAGTTATTCTTACGTTGCTTGGCAGCGGCTGGCGCCTGCTTAGGAGCGGCTTGATCGCCAGCGGATGGGCGACGGTTGCGCTTCTTGAAAGGCTTCTTGCCGCCCTTAGCCGGCGCATCCACCTTGTTGCCCTTGAAGCGATTTGGATCTTCCTTGACTTGAATCTTAGCTAATTGCTTGGTCTCGCCTACCTTTTTCTCGATTGGGGCCGGCTTAGTCTTAGCCTTGTCTTTGAGTTTGGCGTATTTAGCCACTTCCCGCTCCTTGGCTAGGACGAAGTAACGGCAGCCAAAGT
Source organism: Abiotrophia sp. (assembly GCF_057275535.1). Classification (NCBI taxonomy): domain Bacteria; kingdom Bacillati; phylum Bacillota; class Bacilli; order Lactobacillales; family Aerococcaceae; genus Abiotrophia; species Abiotrophia sp. Next base: position 136,278 of record NZ_DBHIRJ010000008.1, on the reverse strand, counting down.
TACAGTATTCATTGAGATAGTCTTCTAGAAAATCAATGGTTTGATCCTTGGGCACCTTGGCCTGGCCAATTTGATAGAAGCCTCGTAGGCGTAACTGTTCAAAGCCCCAGTCCCCGACAATGAAGTCGAACTTCTCGAAGTATTCTTGGTAGCGATTCTCGAAGGCTAGCAAGTCGAAGCCCTCACGGTAGTTGAGAACCAATTGATAAGGTTCCTCCTTAATCAGCAGGTGGTCTTCGTTAATCTGGCGGATTTGTTTGTCTTCTTGGACTTGGTCCTGACTAACGTCGGTCAGGATGGAGTCGATTTGATAGGATATATTATTATCGCGTTGGGTCATGCCTTTAGCTCCTTTACTTCTATGTCTCGTTCCTTCCTATTATAGCAAATTCTGGCCCTGCAAGCTATGGAATTCTCTGAGCCAAGTCACCCGACAAAAAAGCCCGCTCATTCAGCTTATGGCGAACTGAATGAGCGAACCGATCTTAAGGAAGCAGAAATTAGAATTATTTGGCTTGGGCTTCTACTTGGTAGACAGCCGCTTGGACTTGCTCAGGTGTCACGCCAGGCACCGCCAGTTTGAAGGTCTCCTTGTCGGAGGCGGCGAAGTCAGCCATCTTAGCTACGGCAGTCGCCATATCCTCTTGGACCCCTAGTTGTTGCCAGGAGTAGATGAAGCCATTGTCCTTGCAGTAATCGATGAGTTTTTGGGTCTCACCTTCTTCGCCCATAGCCGCCAACATTACCAGCAACCCATAAGCCACCTTGACCCCATGTTCAATAGTGTGGGTTTCAGCAAATTGTGACAGGGCGTTGTGGACAGCATGGGCCCCCGACATGCGCCCATATTCGCAGGCAAAGCAACCCACGGCAGCGGCCACATTGAAGACCGTATCGACCACGCGCTTGAAGGTGTCATTCACTACACCCAAGGCATGAGTGGCTAGGGCAGCGTGGGTATCTCGGAGCAGAATGTCCTTGGTTACCTTAGCAGCAGCCAAGCCTAATTCGACATTGGCTTCTAGAGCTCCAGTCAAATGACGGGTGATACTTTCGGCCTCATACCACTTAGCTACCGTATCACAGATACCCCCTTCGAAGTAGCGTCTAGGCGACTCAACTAGGAGATCTAAGTCCACCACGCAGGCATAAGGGGTACGTTTGAAGTAGGCCACGTCATTGAAGACTCCATTAGGATGGTAGACAGCCGCAACAGGGGTGGTTGGCGCACAGGTCCCCACGATTGTCGGCACGGTCACCACTTCACAGTGGAGGCGGTCAGCCGTTCCCTTGGCGGTGTCACAAAGCTTGCCCCCACCGACAGCCACAATCACATCGGCATCGGCTGCTAACTGAGCCAAGCGGTCCATATCTTCATAGCTGGCTGTGTGGTCATAACGTAAGACTGGCACACCTTCTAGTGGTTGAGGTAAATGTTTAAGAAAGGCAGCGTAAGATTTCTCCCCGGTAATAATGTAGGGACGCTCGAAGTTCTTTAAAATGCCTGCTAAAGAAGCCAAAGCTCCTTTTTCACTGATATATTGTCCGGGTGTACTACGTACGACTTGTACAAATTCCATAAGCGTCCTCCTTATCACTTAGATATAACTAAGTGAATGATTAAAGTTTTATTAGAAAATACTCTAACACACTTATTTTTCTTATACAAGGCCCTGGCGGCAGAAATTTGTATCACTTTCTGAAAACAATCGGAAATTTCATGAAAAAAGCGCCAAGCTATCGGCTTGACGCTAACTAGTACTAGCTTAACGCCCTAACTTAGGGAGCCACTCAAATACAAGGAAAATGAGAAGGACGGCCTGAAGCACTAACATAAGAGGGACCCCCAGGGCAAAAGGCCACTTGTGGGTCTTGTGGCGCCAAACCTGCATGGCCAGGAGGGCGCCCAGGGCACCGCCTATGGCAGCTAGGCCTAATAGGCGGGCTTCCGGCACCCGCCAGCGGCGCGCCACAGCTTGATGCTTATCCCAGATATAGACAGCAGCCGTCAGCAGATTAATCAGAACAAGATAGAGCCAAATATAGGTCATCATGGCCGCTGTTTCCATTCTGCTAGGAAGTCAGCCAGATTGCGCTCATGCTGGTACTTGATGGCTGCCTGAATATCCTTCTCGATGATGGCCTTGCTTAAATCCAAGCCATTGATGGCCGCAATGGCCACCGCATAATGAATCAAATCCGCCAGCTCAGTCACCAGTTCCTGGTCGGTATCCTGGCCCTTGCCTTGCTTGCGCCCCGCACGAATATTGAGTAGCTCGGCTATTTCACCCATTTCCTCTACTAGCTTAATGAAGAGGCCCTGTTCCTGACCCCAGTCACCATAATGCTCCGCTAGATAGGCCTCTAGAGCTGCCAAATTCAAATCTGTCATTCCCGTCTCCTCCTATAGGCGCAAGCACCTAACTTGCCCAGTCTCAGTCACCATGCTACCATAAAAATAAGAATCTGTTAAGGAGGACCCATATGCAAGCACTCCAAGCCCACGAAGACTTGGCCCAACTCAAGGCTCAGTCTCAGCTCCTCATTCTCCAATTCGGTAAACCCCAATGCGCGCCCTGCGCTAGCTTGGCCTTGAGACTGGATGAATGGGCTCAAAGCCATCCCCAGGCTACCCTACGCTATGTCGACTTAAGCCAGTGGCCCCAAGTAGCCGCCCAGGAACAAATCCTGTCCGCTCCCACCTTACAAGTCTACATTGACGGGCGCCGCTATCTGCAAGAAGCTGGCTATTTTAGCCTGGACCTCTTGCTAGACAAGCTAGATCACTACTGGGAACTACGTCAAGACACTGCCGAATAATGACAAAAAGGCCATAGACTATGGCCTTTTTCTTATGCTGTTAGAAATTTGCTAGCTAGCTTATGAACCTGCTGGATGCCTTTGCCGTCCAAGGTCCAAGTTGCTAACTCCGCTTGAATGAGATCAGGAAATTTCCGGCTAATGTCCCTCAGGGCATTGCCGACCGACTTGCGGACATAGTCACTGGGATCCCGCTTCAAGCCAGCGATACGCTCAATGGCTTCCTGGGGATGGTCCTTAAAGTAAGGCCGGCTAGTCCAAATTCTCAGCCCCTCCGTTACAGCCCGTCTGGTATTAGCTTGGCTATGGCCTAGCCATTCATCAATGACCGGCAAGGCTGCTTGGTAGCCTGTGGTCTTGCAGTAATGGTCCAAGGCCTTGGCTAATACTTCCTGAACCCGCCAGTTAGGGTCTAGACAGACCTGCTCTCTCAAATAATCCAGTATGTCCTCTTGCTGGGACAGGTAGCCCATGAGGAAGACGGCATACATACGGACTTGATAGGTTTCTGACCGATAGGCCTGCATAGCCAATTGCTTGATATAGTCCCAATCCTGACTGGCATAATCCGCTTGAGCTCTTTTCTCCTCTTCCTTGAAGCCTTTTTCAATCAGTGAGAACTCCGCCTCCAGGCGCTTGATATAGTCTTGCACTGACAGTCACCTTCTCTCTTTTACTAAAGACCGCATCCTATCAAGGCGGTCAAACTAAACTTAGCTTTGAACTGGATGCTGGGCAATGAAATCACAGAGGGCCGTCACCTGCTCTGGTCGTGTAGACCAAGCCGTTGTCAGACGGGCCACAACATAATCCTCAGCCAGTTCCCAGGTCGCATATTGGACCTTGTCCGACCAGATCGGCACCAAGACCTTAGGTAGACGGACAAAGACCTGGTTGGTCACCGAAGGATTGACTAGCTCGTAGCCATTGGCCACTAGACAATCCTGAATAGTCTGGGCGGCTGCCACCGCCTGGCGGCAGATGACCTGATAGAAGCCATCCTCGAACAGTACCTCGAATTGGGCCCCTAGGACGCGGCCTTTGGCTAGGACCGCACCCCCCTGCTTCATAACAGTAAAGAAATGTGGCAGCAGACTTGGGTTGGAAATCACCACGGCCTCCCCTAGCAGGGCCCCACACTTGGTCCCGCCAATATAGAAGACATCCGTCAAACGCGCCAAATCAGCCAGGCTAACATCGTTACTTGGACTGCCTAGGGCATAGGCCAGTCGCGCCCCATCAATAAAGAGGGGGAGCTGGTGCCGACGGCAAACCGCTGACAAGGCCTCCAATTCCGCCAGACTATAGAGGGTACCTAGCTCGGTTGGTTGCGACAGATAGACCATGCCAGGATAGACTGAATGAACATGGTTGGCATCCGCATAGAAATGAGTCATCCACTCCTCAACCGCTTGGGCGGTCAACTTACCATCTTGGCCAGGCAGGGACAAAACCTTGTGACCCCCTAGTTCAATCGCGCCCGCTTCATGGACATTAATATGGCCCGTGTCCGGCGCCAAGACCCCCTGGTAGGGCCGTAAGAGGGCCCGAATCACAGTCGCATTAGTCTGGGTCCCCCCTACAAAGAAATGAACCGTGGCATGTGGGCAGTCGCAGGCTTGACGAATCAAGTCATAGGCCCGTTCACTGTGGCTATCACTGCCGTAACCGGCTGCCGGCTGGCGATTGACTTCTATCAATCGCTCCAAAACCCGCTCATGTGCTCCCTCTAAGTAATCAGATCCAAAATACAAGTAGTCTTCGGTCATACTAATCAATCCCCTAATTTAATCAATATTGTCCTGCTGGATTTATTATATACCCTCTTCTCTCTGGGGCGCAAACCGCACTACTAAGTTTAAATAGTTGGTGCTAAAAGTTCGTGATTCTGACCTAATACAAGAAAAGTAAAGCCCTACTCCTAGGAGTAGGGCTAATGAGCTTATACAATATTCTCCTGCCAGATTAAATTACGGCCCTCATCAAAGCTCCGTAAAATAGCTAAATCATCTGGACTCAAGGTTAAGTCTAGGCTGTCAAAATTCTCCTTCATTTGGCTAGGATTGACCGTTCTCGGAATGACAATCACGCCTTCTTGCATCAAAAAGGCTAGGAGGACTTGAGCCACGCTTTTACCATAACGGCGCGCAATGGAAGCAAGGGTCGGATGTTGGAAGATTTCCCGGCGGCCTTCAGCAAAGGGTGCCCAGCCTTCAAACTGAATGCCGACTTGCTGGGTGTAAGCCCGCATGGCGCCTTGTTGGTGGAAGAGATGGCACTCGCTCTGCAGGACAGCCGGGCGAACGCGACAAGCAGATAAGACCGTCTCTATCTCCTTACGGCCAAAATTAGAAAGCCCAATGGCACGCACGTAGCCTTTTGAAACTGCCTCTTCCATGGCGCGATAGGTCCCCATATAATCGGGTACCATCCAATGAATGAGCATAAGATCTAGATAATCTAACTGCATCTTATCGAGCGCTTGCTTAATGGCCTGCTTAGTAGCCAAATAACCAGAACTATTGACCTTGCTCGTTATAAAAAAATCTTGACGCGGAAGTCCCGATTGCCTGACGGCTTGCCCGACTCCCTGTTCATTTCCATAGTAGTAGGCTGTATCAAAGAGTCGGTAGCCGATTTCAATGGCCTGGCTCGCTACCTTAGCCGTCTCCAAAACCGGCACCTGGTAGAAGCCCATACCTAAGACAGGCATTTGCTGACCTGTATAAAGTTGACAGTAACGCATCATTAGCCCTTCTTTCATCCTCATTAGAACGGTTCCCTATTCCTTAAGTGATAGCAATCAAGAAATGTTAAGTGTAAGCGTTTTTCTCCAATTATATTTTACCGGCCCTTCTCCGGCCTGTCAACCTCTTCCGACCGGATCTGTTATATAAGAGTCTTTCTAGGTGAGGATATAGTTGGGCGATGTTGATGCCCCTAAGAAAATAAAAAACGATGACAGAAGCTAGGCTCTATCATCGTCTGTTTTGTCTCGCCACCAAGCCAACTGCCACTGGCGCTCTCTTTGGACAGCTGCTAGGTCATCTGGATAGGCTAGGTTAATAAGTTTAATCGCATAATCACTGGCGACCATGGCGTGCTCCTTCATATGGGCGGTCGCCACTGCATGGCCGATGACCCGCAAAAGGACTTGCTCAATGGGATTTTCAGCTTGCTTGGCCATGGCGTGTATCTTGAAGCCAGCCTGTCTGACATCGTACATACGGGCTTGACCGGCCAAACAAGCTTGGCTGACGGCCCAGCCTGCCTCAACATCAGGCTCCTGCCCTACCTTAGAGCCAGTCAATTCAATCAAATGCTCTACCAAATCCCGGCCGAAGCGGGCACAAGTCTCCTGACTAGCGGCTTGGTAATAGGAATCTAGCTGCTTTCTCAAATCATCGCTGTCTAGCAACTTAATTTTCCGTCTGGTCATAGCCTCACCCCCTTATAAACTTCTTAGCCCTAGTATACACCAAGCCCTAGCTGAGTCAAACAAAGCCATTTGCCACACATTCCCATAAAAAAGAGGTCGGACTTCAAGAATCCGACCTCATTTATTGGCTTAAGGTAAAATAGCAATGGCGCGCACAGGCGAACCAGTGGCTTGCTCCCAATGTGGGAAGCTGACACTAATCAAGGCACCATTGGCTGGAACTTGGTCCAAATTATTCAAGACTTCTACTTGGTAGATATCTTGCTCCAAGAGATAGTATTCGTTAACTAAGCCGTACTCCGCTGCTGGAATACCCGCATCGGTGTCAAAGGTCTCATGGCCGACTGCTTTGACTTGGCGTTCCTTAATCAGAAATTCCAAGGCCTCGCGACTCCAACCTGGACTCTGCTGAACACCGGCTGCATCTAAGTTGCGCATAGCCTCTTGACTTGGCCAACGCTTAGACCAGTCGCTCCGGAAAGCTACAAAACTTTCTGGGCGAATTTGACCATGTTCTGCTTCGAAATCCAGGATGTCTTGCTTGGTCAAAATGTAGTTAGGGTTCTCCGCCACTTGAGCCGACTTGTCAATAACATAAAGAGGTAAGAGCAGATCCTTGAGCTCAATCTGATCCAGCCAGCGGCCACCTGCCACGAAGTGAATTGGAGCGTCAATGTGGGTGCCGTATTGGCCCACCACCGAGATTTTCTGAACGTGGAAACCATCCTTAAGGGTGAAGAGGTCTTCCTTCTCTAGGGCTGGTAGCGCCGGGAAGTGGGGGCTAGATTCGTTAATGACATGGCTAAGGTCAACCCATTTTTTGGACTTGAGTGTTTCATAGAGTGAAAGTAAATCTGACATCTTGTCTCCTCCTAACTAAGAGCTAATGATTACTGTAAAGGCAGTATAACAAAGTTAAGTGAGGCAGAACAAGATAGAAGGCCTTATTCCCTTAGACTATTTTGCTAGAACACGATATAACTATTAGCTATATCTTGCGCCCTAAACTGAGCCCACGTCCGACTAATCCACGCCTCCTATCTATTGCCAGAGTCTTCCCCTCTCATCGGCTAGACCTTGACAAATTTCATGGCAGAGACTAGACTGGGGCAAAGTAACAGATTCCCTTCCAGCAGAAAGGACAGCCTATGATTGATATCCATTTAATTACTCCTGAGCGCCAGATCGCTCTTCAACTCCCCAATGAAGATTTTCCCCTTATTGGCCAACTTCTCCCCTCTTACAAGGAGGGTGTGTGGTCCTACCAGGAACGGCTACTGGCCGACCATGATATCAGCCTCATGCGCTTCCCGGATGAGACTTATGACCTCCAGCAGATCAACCAAGCTGGCTTTGCCCTAGGTGCCTTCGACAAGGAGACTTGCCTTGGTCTGGCCATCTTCCAGGATGGCTTCTTTGCCTATAGCTACCTAGCTGACCTCAAGGTCACCAGTGCCTACCGTGGGCAAGGAATTGCTAGCCAATTGCTGGACCGAGGGCGTCAAATCGCTAAGGAACGTGGCTCGCGCGGGATTTATACCATTGGCCAAGATAATAACCTAATTGCTTGTCGCTTCTATCTTGCCTATGGCTTCCAGATAGGTGGCTTAGACACTCAAGTCTACACGGGAACGACTCAAGAAGGAAAAGCTGATATTTATTTCTATCTAGATCATTAAAAAAGAGGCCCTAGGCCTCTTTTTCTTGTCTTAATTGATAGGCCTCGACTAATGGCATTAACCTCACTATGGTCATAGGACTAGTTGTTGGACCACCTTACTTATCTTTACTCAATTGGCTTAAAATCCCCTTGAGATTGCCTACTTGATGGCTGATGGCCGTCTCTAGGTCTTGGTCTCGCTCTAAGGGGAAGTAGAGGGCGCCGACTAAGACGGAATCATCCTGTTTGCCCGTATCCTCTAAGCGGTAGAGGACTAGGCAGGCCATGCCTTGGTTAGGCTCCACTTCGTAGCGAGCCAAGAATTGCTTGCCGTCAATCTCAAGTTTATCTTGGAAGAGGGCATCTTCCCGGTCCGATTCGATGCGCTCCTGCAGCTCCTTATCGGTAATCAACTTGCCACCTTTGAGGGGCGAAGTCGCATAGGCCTCTAAGGTATAGAGATTGACATAACCCTTCATGCCAGGCGTCATGATGCGATAACCCACATCCCGACGGTCATCCTTGGTCAAGGACGGATGCAATTTCCAGTCCTCAGGTATCTTGTAAGGACGTTCGGTTGGCTTAGGGGGCTCCTTGCCATCCACGGCCTCATACATCCAGTTCTTGGATGATTCGAAAATCTTATCTTGGCCCTTGTCAATAGCAGTTGGCTCCACCTTCAAGAGGGTCTTGAAAAAGGCCTCTTCTTGCTCCTTGTTTTCTAACTCCTTGCTAGACTCTGAGACTGCTGAACTGGACTCTTGGCTATCGTCTGATTGGTTAGCCCAGGCTACTTGAGGAGCTAGTAAGAAGCTAGTGGCGGTCGCTAGACTGGCTAAGACTAGATGTAATTTTTTCATACTTTACCTCCTTGGGTGACCGATGCAGAGGGGAGTCACCTTGGTTACTGGAGTACCTAGCCCTAGTGTAACCTATTTGAGCTCGTCAGGCAAGGAAAGGCCTATTTAGCCAGACCTGCCGCCACCAAGGCCAAAAGCCAGAGATGGAGCGGATAGAAGACATAGAAGAAGTAGCGGTTGAAGGCTGACTGCTTACCTCTTTGGCCATTGTAGAGGGCTAAGACTGGCAAGACACTAATGAAGAGCCAATCAGAGTTATAGAGCAACATGGTGAGGGTCTCCTGCCAGCTGCCGTAGGTGGAGTAAGAAAGAGCAAAGAGAATCAAGGCTAGCACCAGATAAAGCACTGTCCCAAGGCCATTGCGCTGACGGCAGCAGTAAGTAATCAAGATAAAGGGTAGCACCACCATGCCACCTTCTGTCAGCAAGAGTCCGACTAAGAAGAGCAAGCCGGCACCTGCCCAACGGAGGCGTTTGGCTTGTGGCGTCAGACTTTGGCGTGGGAAGGCCAATGCCAGCATGCTCACTCCTAGGGCTAGGGTCAGGAAGATATTATTGCTGATATGGACACCGCGCTCAGCCAAGAGGCCATTAAGCAACCAGTTGCCGGCCGCCATGATGGTAGCAGCACCCCAGAGTCGGACTTGATAGCGACGCAGGTTGCGGGTATGTAGGAAACCCTCTACCGCCAAATAAGCAAAGCCCGCGGCCACACAGCGCGTCATCGCATGAAAGATGCCCTCCCAGAGTGGTGGCACCAGACCGGGCACATGGGGCAGATGGTCTAAAACCATAAGGGCTGCCAACAAGTATTTGATTTGAGTTGCATTTAATTTCTTCATAGGAATGCTCCTTTAAGTTTTCTTAGCTTAAGTTTAGACCCAAAAAGCCCGGCCAACCATAAGCTGAGCTTACAGTTAGCCGGGTTATCTTACATTATTGAAAGTTTAGCCTTGTTGATCTAAATTCCGCAAGAGACGCTGGATAACCCAGGACTTAAGCACGAGAGTCAAGATAAAGCTTGGCAACAAGGATAGGAGAAAGGCTAGAATTCCCAGACGAGCTACAAAGGACGAGACTAGGACAGGTTGCCAGTAGAGCCCCCACACTAGGGGCACCAGGCCAAAGAGATAGCCTAACAACAAGAGCCCATTGACCAGATAGGGCCGCTGGCGTCCCGGTAAAGCCCCATTAAAACGCAAGGTCTGATCACGAAAATCGCTTAAGATGGCACGCTGAGTGGCCTGGTCTGGCACTGGCACTGACTGGACTTGGCTTCTGAGATGACTTGACACGACTTCATATACTAGTGCTAACAAGAGCCCCAAGATCAGAGGCAAGGCCACTGCCCCCAGGCTACCTAGATAACGATCCGGGTAGTGCGGCTGACGCCCCGAATCATAACCTAACCAGCGAATGAGGCGCCCGGCTAGCAAGGGTAAGATGACCAAGCCTAGGGACCACAGGGTCCAGGCCACACGCCGGCTTAGGTCAGTGGGACTTTCCTCTTTCCATAGCAACTGGCCACTTGCGAGGTCATATTCAGCTAGCAAGCGACGGGCTGCTTCCTTCTGGCTTTGACGCAGATAGGCACCATAAAAGACTAGTTTTCTATAGGGGATCCACATTCCATAATTCCTCCGCTTCCTGGGCTTTTCTTCCTCTCTATTCTAGCCAGATTGGTCATCAAAAACAAGACCTTAGGCCTGAGGAAACGGCTGATCCCAATAAAAAAACACCCCCTCGTCAGGGGGTGCCATATGTCTGTCTATTGCGTTGCTCCTAGCTAACCGTTAGAGGAGAGCGCTAATAGATTAGGCATTTTCTTTTTTCTTGATCAAGATTAAGCTCATCCCACCAAGCATAGCGACGAGACCTACCGCAAATAAGGCAGCATCACTCGTTGCCCCAGTGTTTGGTAGTTGCTCGTTGTCCGCTGGGCCTTTGGCTGGCTTAGCTTCCAAAGTAAGTGCGGATTCTTCTGCTGGTAGTTGGCCGCTAGCAGGGTCTTCTGAGATGATCAGTTCTGGTAATTCAGACTGAATATCAGCTTGCCCGCTATTGAATTGGTCGCCTTTGGATTCTGAGAAGAATGATGAGGACTCGGACTCCGAACTTGTCGATTCACTCATGCTAGATGCTGACTCAGATTCGCTGGCTTGTGACTGGCTAGAAGATGCCACTGATGAGGATTCGGACTCCGAACTTGTCGACTCGCTCATGCTGGACGCTTGACTAGCTTCACTCGAAGAAGCTTCTTGTGAAGAGCTAGAGACTTCTTGTGATGAGGATTCGGACTCCGAACTTGTCGATTCACTCATGCTTGAAGCTTCACTCGATTCACTTGAAGATTCTTGAGAAGAACTTGATTCTGGGTCAGTTGGGGTCTCATTGCCACCCACTTTGGTACCTACGCGGATGATTTCTTTGACCATGGCTTTGACCACAGATTCAGTTGTGTTGCTGATTAATTCGCCGGTCGTCTTGTTGGCGAGGGCATAAGTAGTCAGCTTGAGGATTTGACCGTTGACACCGGCTTGCAAGACTTCACGTTTGCCCGTTTCTAGGGTGTCATCCTTCTGCTCCTCAGTTTCGTAAGGAACATCTACATATTCCTTATCAGGACGCGTCCCAACCTTAATTAAGCCATTTTGGACTTGGGTCGCTACCTTAGTGACAGTATCTACCACCACTTTTGAAATCACAGGTTGCTCAAATAATTCCTCATAGAGTCTAGCGAAATAAGGTTCCGCTTGATCCATTGGGGTGAAGCCCTGCGCATCCCAGACTAGGGAGCCATTGACGGTCTTATAGCGAGGATATTCCCAATTAAATATCTTCTTAGCCGCATAGCGACCCATGAACTCAGCGAAGGCTTCCTCAATATTCTTGGTGTAGTATTCGCTGTAGTCTGGCTTGTCTTTGAAGGCTGAATTGAAGACTCCTTCAAATTCCTGGGTATTTCTAAACCCTAAGACATTACTACGAGAATCGCGGTAAGTCGCAGGATAAGCATATTCCACCGCCCCGAAAATCCCGGCGTTAGCGTCGATGATATGGGCGATTTCATGCAGTAATGTGGCAATCATGGCTGTGGCTGGTTGATCCACTGGGTAGCCATAACTTGACGTGTAGTACAAGAGATCAATATTGCCGGTCGCATAATAGGCCAAACCAATGGCATCATTGGTCTTAGCCGCACTTGGCAATTTCTTATCTGACACGCGTAAGTAGACTAAGTTCTTCCGATATTCAAATGGAATTTTCTTAATGGTTGCCTCAAACTCATCCCGGACACTCTGAGGAATGTCTCCCTCATAATGTACGTTGAGGTTGTCGCTACCGTTGAGGTAGTTATAACGTTGAGTCATACCTGTATAAGCAATCTTAGCCCAGTCAATCATGCCTTGTTGGCGCTCGTCCAACTTGCCTAAGGCCTTAAGATGCTCAGCCGCTAATTCTAAACGCTGATAGTTGGCCTTAACGTCCGCATAGAGCGCATCGGTCATAGTGTTCTTAGCATGGTAGCGTCGAACTGCATCCTTCTGTGTAATCAAATTCTGCTTATCCAAAGGAATCAAGCGTTCGACATGACGCCCACTGGATACTTCGATTAAGTAAGCGAAGGTTTTCTCTAACATGACCTTATAGAGGTCTTCATCACGGCTAAAGTCAATATCTTCCCAATTGCTGGTCCCCATTGCTCGCGCCTGGTATCGGATGCTACGAATATTAGGGTTATTAGGGTCTAACATTTCAGTCGTTAGTGTATAACCCTGATAGACACCATCCGTTGGCTTAAGCAAGGTTGCATCAGACTGTACTAACTCTCTCACGCCGGTGCCTTGATCAAGATGCTGTGTGCTTGGCACTGGTACGAAGAGTTTGTTGATGACAATCTTATCACTTGGCAGCGCCTGAGAGCTGTCCACAGAATAAAGTTTCTCATCAGTGTACATATATTTGTCTGACCGCAAAGCGTCTTCCACGCCTGGCCCTAAATCAACGGCCGGTGCTTTTACTACCTTGTAAGTAGTCGTGGTTGTGACGCCACCATCAACTGGCTTTTCAACTACATCCTCTAAGCCTGCATCCATCTCTGAGTCAGCAATATATTCGATGCTGGCCGACTCCGTGATTTCATGCTCGACTTTGGGATCAGGAGCCCTAAGATTAGGTCCTGTATGTTCAGATGACTCAGCTGGCTGGTCGTCTTCAGCAAGGTTACCCCCGCCATAGTCGCCGGCTGCTTCTTCCGCTAGGTTACCCACAGCAGGAGAAGTCTGCGCTGCACTTGAAGGCGCTGCTTGTGATGATTCTGCTGATGCAGATATCGCAGGCACCTGACTTGCTAGCGGATTACCGGATTCAAGACGCGTAGCTGCCTCATCAGCTACAGGTGCTTCTTGACGGTGCTCTACACTGGCAACTTCATGACTTGCCTGAAGAACCGCTGGGTCTTCATTCGCAAACACTGCCGGGGATGGTAGCACACTACCCAGCAAGAGTGCTACAATCACAAGTCGATGTATGATGCCAAGTCGCTTAGCCATCGATCGATCCTTCTTGTTTGTTATAAACATGTATCGATTGTTCCCTCCTGTTTCCGTTTTTTGTCGAATCCTTAACATAAAGTGTCACATGCACATAAAATCGCATCCTAATTTAGTCTGCAAATAACATTCTATCTAAAGACCCAACTTCTAGTTTACCACAGGAGCTTAGAAGGTCACAATATAAGATGTGAATTTTTTTAGAACATTTTATGGCCTTGCCCCTTAGAAATCGCGCCACAATAAGAAAAGGACCTAGTCCTGTCAACGACAGAACTAAGTCCTAAGACTAGTCAATTTAAGGGTGACTCTCCAATTAGGGAGAGTAAAGGACTAGATTAGAAAAATTTCTTAAAGACCGAAGTCACCCAAGAAACTACCGCGAAGAAACCTGTCACCAACCAGTTGGTTGCATTTGAAATGACATTGCTAAATTCTGATTTTTTAGCTGGTTTCTGAGCTGGCTTCTCGGCAGGTTTCTCAGCCGGCTTCTCTTGCGATGCGCTTGAAGAGGATTCAGAGGAAACTTGGCTGCTTGAAGCTTCTTCCGAGATAGATAGTTCTGGTAACTCAGACGCTACTGCTGCTGCCCCATTATTGAATTGGTCGCCTTTGGCTTCTGAGAATGGTGGCTTAGTCCCTACCAGAATGATTTCCTTAACCATTGGCTTGACAACAGTTCTGGTCACCTTGTTAGTCATTTCGCCTGTCTCCGTATTGACAAGTTTGTAAGTTGTCAGCTTACGGACTTGACCCTTAACACCTTCCTGCAAGACTTGACGTTGGCCTTGTTCTAAGGTGTTATCCAAGCGTTCTTCTGTCTCATATTCTAAGTCTTCGAATTCCTCATCAGGACGAACCCCAACCTTGATTAGGCCGTGCTTAAGTTCTTTCTCTTCCGTGGTGATGGTATCTACTACAATCTTGGAACGAACAGCTGGCTCGAACAATTGATGGTAGAGGTTAGCAAAATAAGGTTCTAACTTGTCCATTGGGCTATAGCCATTTGGATCATAGGTCAACTGACCATCAACCATTTTATAGCGCAGATATTGCCAATTAAAGACTTTCTTAGCCACGTATTGCCCTAGAAACTCTGCAAAGGCTTCTTTCGCGCTACTAGTGTAATACTCTTCATATGGCCCTTTGCCCTTAACATATTCGTTAAAAACCGCCTCGAATTCCTGCGAGTGTCTAAATCCTTGAACATTGGTACGTGCAAAAAAGTAAGGCGCTGCTTTTTCAAATTCGTAAACACCGAAAATTCCCGCATTATGGTCGACTACATGGCCCATTTCATGGAGCAGTGTACGCAACATATTCAATACAGGGCTAGAAATTGGTTTGCCATCACGGGACGCCTGATAGAGAATATTGATGTTACCAGTCGGACCGTAGGTCGCACCTATTTGCGCTTGGTCGTCAGTTTCCCATAATTGGTCTGTTACGTTCAAATAAAGCAAATTCTTACGATATTCAAAAGGAATATAGCTAATTGCGTTCTCAAAGCTATCACGTACATCTTGAGGAATTTCCCCATTATAGTAAACGTTCAAGTTATCCTTGCCGTTGGCATAATTATAGCGTTGACTTAATAAGGAGTAGGTAATATTAGACCAGGCCTCCATCCATTTTTGTACGCTATCAAATTTACCCATGGCTTCCAACTTCCCTGCAGCTAATTGCAAACGTTGATAGTTGGCTTTAACATCAGCATAGAGGGCATCTGACATGGTGTTTTTAGCAAAGTAGCGACGAACCGCATCCTCTTGCGTTACCAAGTTGTTCTCTCTTAGAGGAATGAGGCGTTCAATATGCCCCCCACTGGCAACTTCAATAAGATAGTTGTAGCTCTTCTCCAACATTTCCTTGTATAGGTCTTCGTCACGGCTGAAATCAACCTCTTCCCATTTATCAGTCCCCATGACTCTTGCTCGATACTTAATGGTTCTTATAGCTGGATTATTTGGATCCAACATGTCAGTCGTTAGGGTGTAGCCCTTATAGGTACCCTCTGTCGGCTTAATTAAGGTTGCATCGGACTGCGCCAATTCTCTGACACCAGTGCTTGGCCCTAATTTTTGAGTGGCAGGCACTGATACGAAGAGCTTGTCGATTACAATCTGTTCACTTGGTGTTTTTTGAGAGTAGTCTACTGAGTAGATTTTCTCATCAGAGTACATATATTTATCTGATTTTAAGGCTTCCTCCACACCTGGGCCTAAATCGACATCCGGTGTCGTGACCTTCTTATAGGTCGTGGTAGTCTTACGACCCGCATGGACTGCCTCTTCAACAACTTCTTCTGCTCCCGCATCCATGTCTGGATCGGCAACATATTGGTAGTGCGCGCGTTCCTTAATATCATAGTCGATTTTAGGTTCTAGCGTCTGTGGTAAATCATCTGAATGCTCAGATGCTTCGCTCGTTAAGCCATTGGCAAGATTACCGTCGTCTTCGTCATCATCCAATAGGTTACCCGTTGGTGTGTTTGGTAAAGCTGAAGATTCAGACTGAGCTGATTCTTCCGATGTTTGATTGTCTCGCTCGACACTCGTCACCGCTTCATTAATTGCTGGACTATCCTCCGCAAGGACTGCTGGAGATGGTAGCACGCTTGTCAGCAAGAGCGTCACGAGTACAAGACGATGCGCTAGGCTAAGCCGTTTAGCCTTGGACCGATTTTGTTGATCTCGTTTGAACATAAATCGTTTCTTTCCTCCTATTTTCCCTTCTTGATTGGCGCTTCAGATAAAATCACAAGCACATTTTTTTCACCCTTATTGAATGTGCCGATAACAAGATATCTAGAAAGCTAAACCCTATTGTATCACAGGAGAATAGGGTTTCACAATATGCTTTGTGAAATTTGTTTAAGGGCTAGATATTATGTGAATCCAGCCAAAGAGGCAGGGAAATCCCTGCCTCTAATAGGCCTTACAAATCAATGACAGTTTCACTTCATATCTATATTAGCTATTTAGTTTTTGTTCCCATACGACTCCGCTAATCGGTAAATATCATTGTTGAGGAGTTTACAACATAGTTTTGCTAGAAATTGTCCATATACCTCCAAATATTTACTAGCATCATTAACAAACAAAAAACCGGGACTTTGGATTACTCCATGCATCATTTTATTTCTCAAATAGCATACGAAGTTCAACAAAAACATCATATAATCAGCGGTATCTTCTCCACTTTTTTTCTGACATTCTTTAAACTTCTTCTTCACTGTTCTATAGGGCTTCATTTTACTATCATTCGAAGAAGGATTAGAGGCATACTCCCCCTGGTATTTCCCGTATATTTCATCAAACATTTCCTCTAATAATGTCAAAAGAGACGAGTCAGAAATATTATGGATATCAAATATAGTTAGAAAACTCTCAATGTTGGAAATTTGCTGTGGGTCCTTCTTTCGAAAAAACGCTATCGCATCATTAGTATCAATTTCCTTAAGCACCAATTCCTTTGCTTCTTGAAAAATGGAATCAAACTCAGCAATACTAGACTTCATAACATCAAACATTTTTATATACGCATTTTTTTCACTGTCACCGTTTTTCCCCTTATCGTTCTTACTATTAATCACTTTATACACAGTACTATATATATAGTTGAACGCCTTCCAAGAATGTTCTAATTTATAGGTGGTATAATCCATTCCCTCAATTAGATGCATTAATGGAAAATAAATTGAATCATCACTATAATCGAACAAGCTATCTAAAACAAGTTCGTCTACTTCAAAAGGAAATCCAGTCTTAAACTTTTGATTAAAACTAGGGACTGAATGTATTTTTTTTTCGTTCCATTTGGTAACAACACTTTTTATTCCTTTAATAGTGAAGGCACCGATTTTAATGTAAGAATATAATAGAACACTAATACATTCACGATAATATCGACTTTTTATTGTATAGAACATTGTACCTTGATCAATATCCCTCGTTCGTTCACCTGATATTTCAATCTTATCCTTACAAATAGATACCTTATCCTTATATTCATTACCTTCTATATTTTTATGGTATAAATACTCTTTTTTGATTGGAAGTTCTTGCTGGATAGCGTCTTCCTTATCTATAAAATCTATCTCTATTTCGACTTTAAACTTACATTTTTTAGAGTAAATCATGATGCGCTCCTTTCACGAATATCCACGAAAGACTCTTTTTACTTAGTAATTTGTCTACATGATAAAACGCTTTGTAGATTATCACTTTGATTCACCTATGAGATTACTTTGATAATCTATTTATCTTGCTTCTATCTAGTATGTATATAATAGCATATTTGCTGAGGTGTAGAAAGATATCTTTACTTTAATATGCGCTCCTAACTACCTTGCTCTTTCAAACATAGCGCACCCCATAGTCCTGACGAGCTTGGCGCGTCCAAGTTTGGATGAAGTCAGTCTTGGCATCGGTGTAGGCATCACGATTGTGCTCATACTGCGACCAGAGAGCTAACTTGAGGGCCTCATAATCCTTGGCTACTTGGGCATGTTCCCTAAGATAGTCCCTAAAGTAGAGCTCGTCGTGATCTCCTTGGTAGCGCAAGTGAATGTGATAGACCTTATCCGCGAAGCCTTCTGGGGTGTAACCCGCATTCAAGGATACCCGCCCCTCTGACTCTGACATTTTAAGAAAGCCAGACTGAATCAAGCAATCACTGGCTAGGCGCAAATCCGACTGAGGTGCCAACTCGACCAAAACATCAACGATATCCTTGGCCCAGATGCCTGGGATGGCCGTGCTACCAATGTGGCTGATACGAACCAGAGACAAATCTCCTAGGACTTGTGCCAGTCGCATTTCCATTTCTTGATAATTGGTCTTCCACTGGGGCTTAGGTGCTACTAGGAAGATAGGAAACAGACGCCAGAGTTCTTCTAAGGATAGTTTAGTCAGGTCCTTGGCCATATGGGTTGCTCCTTTCAAACAAGGCAAATCTAGTTTTTTGGTTTTAAACCTAAAGCCGAGTAGCCCGAAGGTCGCATACGATTCTCGGCTGCTAGCTTGTCAACCAGTCTTAAATTACGCTCAGACTGAGTGGACTTGCCCTTACGAGGTGTAAACTTCTGCAGGTAGGACAGATCATCATAGGACCGTCGCATGCTTTCACTCCAGCCGAAACATAGCCCTTCTTCCAAGACCTCATGAAAGGTCACCGATGACAACTTGGACTTAGCTTTAAAAATCCGAATCCAAATACCCGGCGAAGTCTGTTCATTAGCTAGTAACCAATCATGTAGTTCTTGTCTCTTTTCAAAAGATATAATCGGAAGTTGATCATAGACTTGGTCTAATTGTCGCATTATTTTTTCCTTTCATTCTTGATGGTGACCGTTCTGCTAAACTCAGGATAAGATGGCCTCATATACAAGCTTATCTAATTAATTGCCCTCATCCGGTCTGAGTTCTCTGATTGTTGAGCCCATCAAGCCCCGTCTTGGAACTTATGGTAATGGCGATAAACTAGCTATTGAGCCCCCTCCACCCACTGATCATTGTCCATAATAAAGGGCTTAGCCAAGCCAGGGCCAGTATAGTCGGAGTACTTGGTCCCCAGATATTGATAGACCTCTTCCTTGCTGGCAAATTTGATGGCCTGATAAGGCTCCTCGAAGGTCAGTTTCTCTAGGAAGAGATAGCCCTCTTTGGCTGGAACTAAGACGCCGACATGGCCGATGAAGAGACTGTCGCCATCCAAATTATCATGTAAGACTACCGACAGCATTCTAACCTTATCATTGAACTTGAACTGGGACAGGTATTGCGCCATACGCTTGGCGTGGACCTTGACGTCCTGGGTAGCCTCGGTCTTAACCCGAGAGAAGAGGATATTGAAGGCCGCCTTATCCTTATCATCCATGACATGCCCCTTGTCTATGGCGTCATTATCCATGAAGAGCAGCTCATCATCCTGGCTGACAGGCGGAATCTCAATGGTGTTTTTGAGCAAGGTATAGCTGTTAATGCGGCAATTAGTCCCGATAAAATCCCCCTTCTGCTCATGCCAAAGTGGATTAATCTTGGCCACATCATAGTCCGTCTTGGTGAATTCGGTGAAGTCCCCCTTGAGCCCGCTAGGCCCAACAATGTCATTATAGTCTTTGACGAGTTTGAGGAATTCCTCAACGCTATCCTTGTCCAAATGAGCAGACAAGAGGGTCCTCACTTCTTCTATGCTACTTGGACTATTAAGGTTAGAATAGCTGGGATGAGAAGGACTTGCTTCTTGGCCACTCTGCTTAGGACTACAGGCTACTAGAGATAAGACGAGGCCGAGGGATAGGATGATGGTTTTGGTGTGTTTGAACATGAGGCTCTCCTCTAGCTGATATTTTGGTCAAAATTTACCTTTTAACATTAGGTTAAAAGGTATACTGAACTATTTATGCTTGTTGAGATGGTCGCGACAAAAAGTAGAGATAGGCCCCAAAGGCGAACTTAATGGCAGCATCCACATAGGCAATGACCACCATGGAAATATTAGGGAAGAGATAGCCAACCGCAATATTGACCGCACACATCAGGGCTAGATAAATCATAGACTTGCCATGTACGAAATAGAAGGGGAAGAAATGCAGCGCGGTCGCCATTAAGGCTCCCAGCCAGATGAGGCGCCAATTTTCCGTCGCGAAGAAGGGGCCGCCTAAGATGGCCATTAAGACAAAGAGTAAAATGACCGCATAGAGGGCTACTTTCTTCTGGAAGGGACTCGAACTGCCAGTTGATAATTTATTAAGTAGGGTTTTGTTCTGGTTAATAGCGAAAAAGCTGACAATGTAGCCCATGCTGAAAACCTGCATGTTAATAATCTGCTTGCCACCAATCAAGGTTGCCACCGCAATCACCGACGCAACGGCCATCAACCATAAGCCACAGGCTTTCTTGAAGTTAAATGCTAGTTTTTCATTCTTGTCATAAGCTAAAAATCCCATAAATAAGTGCCTCCAAAATCTTCATAGCTGCCATCTAGCCTCTATCCAGTAAGCTAGGTGGCTCTTACTTTATTATAGCACTTTAATAGAAGAAAAGGCGTTGACAAGCTCCTTTTATCTCAAAAATTATACTGGAACCGGGAACTGCTCCAAGCGCAACCATTCCTGAGCAATTCTTAAGAGGCTATCACCTAAGTCGTGTTCTTGAATTACTTTTAAAAACAACCCAGTTGATACAGATTGAATGAATGCCCATTCCCAGATGCTCTGCATCTCAACTCCAGTTTCATTATGAAGCAAGAGGACTCTCTCATTAGCTTTTTCCAAAGGATCATCAACCAACTCCTCCACCCATTCTCGCACGAGGATCCCAAGGTCGTAGGCAGGCTCCCCTAGGATTCCATCCGGATCTATCAATTTATAAGATATCTCATTGGAATCTAGTGCTTTCAGTATATTGTCAGCGTGTGGATCCCCATGGACTAGCACAGATTGATATGAAGACAGGCACTTTCTTCTTGATTCTAAAAACAAGAGCGCCCGTTCAATGATTTCTTTACTGCACGGTTTCTCTAATTTTTCCCAAGTGGACAGGATAAAATCTTGAAACCACCCAATTAATTGTCCCATCGGTCTTAGCTCTTGATTTTCATCGAGGGGAATCCAGGTTTTCTTTAGTAGCCCGCAAATTATCTTCATTTGGTCTCTAATAGAATAATCAAACTCACTCAAAGGCTCGCCCAAACACTCTAGCAGGACTGCCTTCCTCTTCGCATCGTACTTGAGCAACTTGACATATCCCGCTCCATTTACAACTCTAAGGGCCTCTACCTGTTGCTCAAACTCGGAATTCCCCTCCAATTGAGGCATAAATAATTTGAGAATCCCCTTTTCTTGATTTCTCAAGGCACATTTTGCTACAAAGGCCTCTGAACCTCCTTCAAGGATTTGCTCCAAAGAAAGGCTCCACTCTTTTTCTATGCAATCAATAACTGTGTTTAAGTCTTTTGTCCATTGTAGCCCCTCACCACCTAATGCATCCAACTTATTTTGAACATTGCTTGGAATGTGGTCTTCCCAGTTTTTCATCACATGCCATTCCCCTTTTATTTTTCTAGCTTAGCTTTAAACTCATTTGTCTACTCACCCCTATTTTAAATAGTCTCTTCATTTTTTTCCACTCCTTTTAAGTAGCTTTTAGGTTCATGCTTTACATTAGAGTTAGCACTAAGGAAAGGAGAAAGCTCCCCCCAGAGGTGAGCGGTGTAAAACAATGAGAACAATCGTCGTCATAGCTAACCTACTAGCCCAAAAACTTCATAAGTACTTCCTCAGCTCAGAAAACGCCAGGGCAGCCTACAAAATAGGCGTCCTCCCCCTCATCTTCGGCTCATTCCTAAAAGCTGTCTTCGACATCTACGGCACCCATTCAGTCTTCCCAAGCTTCTACCTGCCAGTTGGCTTGCTACTCTTGCTGGTCGCACTTTGCTTTGAAATTCACCAGAGGAAGGGGATGACAAAATAGGAAATGAAATAACCGGAGGTCTGCCTGTATAGGCGCCTCCGGTTTATTTTGGATATGAGGTTAAAGCTTAACTATCTCTAGCTTCTTGGCATAAAGCTCTAAATCGGTCATCTAATTCCGCTATCTCAAACAAGAGGCGCGACAACTCTTCATAATCTTCCTCTAGGCAAGACAGGTGGGCTTGTCCAAATAAAGAGGCTAAGTCTTCTTTAATTTTTGAACGCAGGCCATCGTGCTCTGCTAGGAATCTACTCAGGTAGAGATTTCTGACAGCGGCCAGTTTAAAACTGAAATACTGATGCAGTTGTTTTTGCTCTTCATTCAAGCCATGTTTTGCTACTGCCGCCGCGTAGAGTGGAAGGACGCCTTCTTGCCCTTGCAAGTATCTTTGGGCCATTATTTGCGAGGTGACCAGATAGATTGCGCTCGCGTCTGGATTAGCGACTCGCTTGAAATTGCCCCACATAGAATAGGCGCCTCGCTTATAGTCGATTTCCTGGGCTTGCCATGCTGGCAGAAAGTCTTCAAACTTGATTTTCATACAGGCAAAACCTGCTGGATCATGCAAGTAGAGATAGTCATCATCTAAATCATAAACTGAGACAAAGTGATCCACTCCGTATAAGTGGGTGTGGTTAGGATTGTAAGTCAGATGCCCCATATCGAGTGGTCCCAGCACTACCGGCCCATTAGCTAGAAGAGCTTTCAACTTCCTTCTGATTAAATCCAAATCAACCGTTTGTCCCTCCCTTAGATAATATTCTTCATAGTCAAAACCCAAAATGTCTAAGACGTGAGAAATCGAAAGATCCGGCATGCCGTTATCGAAGAACACTAATGGGTGCTTTGCATCGTCTTTGACAATGGAAGCCCCATTCCCCATCAACATAAGGGCCTCGAGATATTCCGGCCTCAGGTCATAACCGTAGGCTTCCAAGGCCATGGCTAAAGAATAAGTATAACAAAGTGATACGTCTCCAAAATAGATCTGCATATGTCTGCCTCCTTCTCATTGATAGCTTGATTATACAATGCAATTAGGGCTGCCACCCTAGAAAAAAGGAGCAGAATTTATGGGGTGTGGGGATTGGAAAAAGTTACAGACCATTAAAAAAGCCCCCCCTAGTAGATTTTTATCTAGCTAGGGAGGCTTTTTTGACTATTTAATCATACTTCTTGCCGAATTTCTTCTCCAGCATTTTCTTGACTAGATATGGCATTTTGACATTTTCTCGTCCCTTTTTGGCAATGAGCTTTTTAACAAAATCAGGCATCTGGATGTCTTGGTCTTCCTTTAGAATCGCATCGCTGTCTCTAGGCGCCGCCATCTCATCAAAAGTAGTCTCATCAGCTTGATGGATTTTGTAGTCCCCATGGAGATGCTTGGCAATCGTTGACAGCAAGGCCTCAATCAGACGTGGATCCGTATTGGGCATAGGGGGACGCTTATAGCCCACGCCTAATTCATGGCAGAGTTCTTGACACTCCACGTCATTGTCAAAAAGCACCTCGATATGCTCACTAATAAAAGCAATAGGCACAAAGATATAATGGTCGGGATGCTGGCTTTGCTCTCGCAAATATTCCAAGACATCTGGCTTAATCCATGGCATTCCAATATCGCTCTCACTCTGCCAAGTGTTAGTATACTGGTCTTGAGCAAGTCCGAGACTTTCAGCAATCAAGCGGCTATTGTCGTAGATTTGATCGATATAAGGATCGCCAAACTCTAGTGCCAAGACAGGTACGCTATGAGCTGAGAAAACGACCCGATAAGTCTGACTACCAATTTCTTGGATAATTTTTCGAATTTCCTCTACCCAATAATTGATAAGGGTTGGCTCGCGATACCAGTCCTTAATGACTTGGAAACGGATGGTCTGGCTCTCTAGGAATTTCTCATAGCCCATTACGGAGTAATAGGAAAAATGAGGTTCCAAGATTAAACAGAGGCAGTCTTCAATCCCATCTGCCTCCATCTGTGCAATGACATCGGGGATGAAGGGACGCGAAAATTTATTGGCAAAATAAACGTTCGCTTGGCCTTCTAGGGCCTCAGCTACTAACCTTACCTCTTCCCTAGTAATGGCCTGGAGAGGCGTACCACCAATCCGAACATAATTATCATATAGGGTTTTGATTTCATCTTCTTCTGGACGAACACCCCGGCGAATATTGGTGAAAAATTCCGCGACTGCTTCATAGCTAATCGCTTCTGGTGACCCAAAGGTCATCATGAGAACAGCTTTCTTAGACATGTCAAACTCCTTATGTGTGTGTCGTAGTTTCCGTCTCTTATTCTATCATAGAAAGGGCTTTATCGGATAATCAGACGAATCTAGCTTGTCCGATACATAGAAAATATGGCCTAATCTAGTCAACAGGTGCATAAATTACCTCCTAAATCTTAATATCTATCGTATTCTTCATACTAGCCCAGCAAGATATTTTAGAACAAAGGATATTGAAAGATCTGGCATAAATTAATATAATCATTGTTTCCTGTTAATCTTTTAATGCCTTTAGTATGATTCTAACCCACGACTCCTTTCTCTTGACAGTGCTTTTTAGTTTTGGTAGATTGATAGGACTAAACTCGGAGAATGGGTTACAAAGAGATATCCAAGCAGTAATTCAATGCTTCAAATGATTTTAGCTAATAGGAATGACTAGATTTAATTTAGTCAGAGCCACATCACAAACAATTAAGGAGCATTCATATGTATCTCGCTATTAAAGAAATTCTGCAAAATAAATTACGTTATAGTCTTATTGTATCCACCATTTTTCTGATCACCTTCATGGTCTTTTTCCTGACTAGCCTAGCACTTGGATTGATTAGAGCCAATCGCATTGCTGCAGATAACTGGGAAGCAACAGGCGTCGTCTTATCTGATTATGCCAACAAAAATTTGACTGCTTCTTTTATTCCTGAGGCCAATTACCAAGATAAGCTCTCAGATGACGTGGCTGCTCTTGGTTTTATGTCTGTCGTTACAAATCTCAAAGACAATGACGATAGTGAAAAATTCAATCTTTCTCTCTTTGCCCAAAACTGGGACAGCTTTATTGCACCTAAGTTAACTGAAGGCAATTATCCAACTCAAGATGATGAAGTGGTGGTTGACGAATCTTTGAAAAACTACGGCGTCGAACTGGGAGACGAGATTCAGCTTAATGGGAGTAAGACTAGCTATAAGATTGTGGGGTTAACTACTAATAGTAAATTTTTCACTGCACCTGTCGTATACAGCAGTTTGACAACCTACTGGACCTTACAAGGGACGCTTGACTCTAGCCGTTCGGTTTCAGCCTTAATCTTGAAAAATAATCAAATGATTGCTGCAGACGAATTGACTCAGGTTACGGAGGATGAGATGATCTCCCGTATTCCTGGTTATAGCCCTCAGAAAAATGTGTTCTCTGGGATGATTGTTGCCATGATTGTGATTACTGGTCTGATTGTCGGGATCTTCATTTATATTCTTACCATTCAAAAGTTGGGCTTATATGGCGTGATGCGCGCTCAAGGGATTCAATCTAGAACCATTGTTTGGTCCTTATTTTGCCAAATATTCATCCTGTCTCTTATTGGGATTGGCTTAGCTTTAATTGGAATCTGGGCGATTACTTTTGTCTTGCCAACAACCTTCCCTTCCTATCAAAATTGGGCTGCTTATGGTGCCTTAAGTCTGGTTATTGCTTTGATGGCGTTACTTGGCGGAATGATTTCATTACCGCGCGTGCTCAAGATTGATCCAATTACTGCTATTTCCGAATAAGGAGAAAAAGATGACTAAATTAATTGAAATGAAACAAGTAACGAAAACTTACGGGCATGGGCATTTACAGGTGGTTGCTTTACACGAAACAAACTTCCATCTCAATGCTGGTGAGTTTGTGGCCATTATTGGACCGTCAGGTTCCGGGAAAACAACTTTCTTGACCACACTCGGACAACTCCAACATCCATCGAGTGGTGATATTCTTGTAAAAGGAAAAGATACGCACCAGTTATCTGAAAAAGAAAAAACGGCTTTACGTTTCAAGGAGTTTGGCTTTATTCTGCAAACCTCTAACTTAATCCCATTTCTAACCGTCAAAGAACAATTAGACTTAATCGACCGTTTGGATAAGGGAAGGTCGGTTAAAGAAGATCGTCAAAAATTATTCAATCTATTGGATTTAGACAAGGTCAAAAACAACTACCCCAAAGAACTTTCTGGGGGCGAACGTCAGCGTGCTGCGATTGCAAGAGCCCTCTATAATAATCCAAGTATCATTTTGGCCGACGAACCTACCGCTAGCCTAGACACCCAACGGGCTTATCAAGTCACTGATATGTTAGCGACTATTGCCCATGAACAAGGGAGAGGAGTTGTCATGATTACCCATGACACACGCCTTTTAGACAAGTTTGACCGTATTTACACCATGAATGACGGCCAATTGAAAGAGAAAGTCTAAGACTATTGGTAAGTTTGCGACTACCTATTTGGTCTTCATATATAGAGAAAAAGCCTTGAAATCAAGGCTTTTTTCTTTTCAAATTTATCTCTGTTTTTAGGCTTTCATCAGCAGAGCCACGCACTCGGCGGTTCACTGTTACCGTATCGTTTCGTCGTAAACTCCTTGGACTTCTTCAATTAATTGTCTGATTAGCATGGGCTCTCTCCTAAATCTTAGTACATATCATAATCTTCATACCAGCCCAGAACCGCGACCTTATAGCCTTCTTTTGAATATTTCTTGGCATAGCCTTCAGCCACCCAAGCACTAGGAAATGTTAGGACTTGTAGTGTGTTTTTAGGATCCTGAAGCGTATATGTCCATAGACTCCGACTCCATCCTGAGACTTTATATTCTATTTCGCGATCCAACATAATGGCAAACAGTTGCTTCTTGTAGCGCGAAAATCTCCCTACTTTATTCTGAAAAGCTTTATTTATCCACATACGCTTACCGTTCTCGAAAACAGAAAACCTCTGATAAACTACGATAACATATCTCCCGGACTCAAAGTTACTGCCCCAGTCATAGCCAACATCGTCCATGCCCATATAATCCGAAAATAGGTTGAATGCCTCAGCAATCAATGCTTTCTCACTATCTTCTGGTCTAAAGACCAACTCAAGATTTTCTTCTTTAAAGACCGTTTCTACCTTCTGAATTCCCATGACAAGACTCCCTATACTTCCTAACTATCGATAACATAACTTTTCCCATCATCAATATAGGCTTAACAATGACTAGGACTCTCTTAATTCTGATAATGATTTTCCCAATAGGTCCTTGAATTTGGACCTGCCCCTTCAGGTAGCTGCTCTAAACACAGACCTTCTTTTTGCATATCCACAATCCACTTAAGTTCTGCAAAGGCAAGTCGATGGGCTGCCCGCGAGAATGAGCTATCTTGATAGTCTATTTCTTCTAGTATTTTGACCTCTATCCTATAGCCCGCTTGTATGTGTTGGTCGATTAGTTTAGGCACTAAGTTCGTAACGTAATTATTGAGATAACGATGAATGTGACAACCTAACAATCTAGCACGTAAGTTCGTGGCTTTCCCCACATAGATACAAAATTCTTCGTTCTCCTTTTTAGCAAACACGCCATAGACCGCCACTATATCTCTTTCAAGCATTTCCAAAGGCAAATCAATCCCTCGTTGATTGGCCATATCCACCTTTTGTTTGTTAGTCATTCCCATTGATAATCAGTCCTGCCTTTTCAATAAATTTATCAATACCTAGCTATTATGGTTTTTAACAAGCACCGCCACGCACTCCACATGCGCAGTCTGCGGGAATAAATCAACCGGCTGCACCCACTGCAGCTCATAGCCTGCCTGGGCCAAGAGTTGGCAGTCCCGAGCGCAGGTGGCTGGGTTGCAGGACACGTAGACGATCTTATC
Organism: Abiotrophia sp.; assembly: GCF_057275535.1. NCBI lineage: Bacteria > Bacillati > Bacillota > Bacilli > Lactobacillales > Aerococcaceae > Abiotrophia > Abiotrophia sp. The sequence continues at coordinate 108,555 of NZ_DBHIRJ010000008.1, read as the reverse complement.
TGGTGCCAGTTCAATCAGGGTCTTAACGAATTCAGGATCTAGACCCTTGCGCGGTGGATCGACTACCGCCACATCAAAAACAATACCTTCTGCCTGCCAAGCTGGTAGCACCTCTTCGGCCTTGCCGGCTTGGAAGGTCACATTGGTTAGGCCATTGGCCTGGGCATTGGCCCGCGCCATGTCAATGGCTTCAGACACGATTTCCATGGCATAGACCTGGCCGGCTTGGCGGGCTAGGGCCAGGGAGATGGTTCCGATCCCGCAGTAGGCATCCAGGACTGTCTCGCTGCCAGATAAATCAGCCGCCTCAATAGCATAGCGATAGAGGGCTTCGGCCTGAGGGGTGTTGACCTGATAGAAGGAATGCGGGGAGATGGAGAAATCCAGCCCCAACATCTGATCCTGATAAACTGGCTGGCCCCACAAGAGGCGATTGGTCGGTCCCATAATGACATTATTGTCCTGCGTATGGCTGTTGAGGACCAGACTGACCAGATTAGGAATGGCATCGGTCAGTGCTGCCACCAGCTGCTCTTCTCGCGGCAAACCCTTGCCATTCACGACCAAGATCAGCATGACTTGGCTGCTATAGTGACCGCGCTTGACGATGATATGACGAATTTGGCCCTTGCGACTTTCCTCGTCGTAGGCAGAGTAGCCTAGCTTGCGTAGAATATCCCGCGTCACCAAAATAGCTTGGTCGATGGCCGGATCTTGAATATGGAAATTCTCCACCGGCACTAGTTGGTGGCTGTTCTTACGGAAGAAGCCGGTCTCTAGTTGGCCTTTGACGGTCCGCACCGGGATTTGGGCCTTATTGCGGTATTGCCAAGGATGGTCCATGCCATGCGTTGGCCGGACCTCCAGACTTTCCGGGAATTTTCCTAGTCGACTGAAGACTTGCTTAACTAGGGCCTGCTTAGCCTTGAGCTGGGCAGGATAAGCTAGATGTTGCAGGGTCATGGTGCCAATCTGCCGGCCGATAGGGTCGGTAATCTCTACTCGGTCTGGACTGGCTGTTAGAACCTCTTCTAGGCGCGCAAAGCCGAAGGACTTGCCGACCTTGAGGACCTTAATGGCCACCTGCTCGCCCGGAATCACCCCCTCGACAAAGAAGGGATAGCCGTCAATTTTGACGACGCCCTGTCCTTCATGGGTCAGGTCCACTACCTGGCCTTGGTGTACTTGATTCTTCTTAAATACTTGTTTTGCGTCCATCTTCAGTCTCCTTTGCTTTTCCTTCCTATCATACCATGAAACGAAGGCTAGGCAAAGACGTGGCACCTCCTTGCGGGCTAGTTTAGGAAGCCATATGCCGCCTTTTTCACCGAGCCAGTCCATTGTTCTTCCTATCCATGGACTGGCGGCACCTTCCCTAGGCTATCTAGCAGTTTTTGTCCAATTTTCGTCGAGCTAGTCCATTGTTCTGGCTATCCATGGACTGGCGCTGACTTTTTACCTAGCTTGTGGGAACTGGGGCCAGTCCATGCTTGTATTAAGTGCTGGTGGTGGTCTTAATACAACAAAAACAGGCGACTGGACATCCAGTCGCCTGTGGCTGATTAACTGCGTAAGTAACGTTCCAAGAATTGTTGGGTCCGTTCTTCTTGTGGGTTGACGAAGAGTTGCTCTGGTGCGCCTTGTTCGGCGATGACCCCTTGGTCCATGAAGACCACGCGGTCGGAAACCTCACGAGCGAACTCCATTTCGTGGGTGACAATAATCATAGTCAAACCAGTATGAGCCAATTCCTTCATAACCTTCAAGACTTCGCCGACCATCTCAGGGTCAAGTGCGGAAGTCGGTTCATCGAAGAGAATGACATCTGGCTGCATGGTCAAGGCCCGAGCAATGGCTACCCGTTGCTTCTGACCCCCAGATAATTGGCTAGGACGGGCATGGACATAATCTCCCATACCTACTTGTTCCAGGAACTTAGTAGCTAAGGCTTCAGTCTCAGCCTTGTCCTTACCTAGGACCTTGATAGGGCCGACGGTACAGTTAGCCAAGACATCCATGTTATTGAAGAGGTTGAAGGATTGGAAGACCATGCCGATATGGGTCCGGTACTTGTTGACGTCATGCTTCACGTCTAAGATATTCTCGCCCCGGTAAATGATTTCCCCACCGCTTGGTTCCTCTAAGAGGTTAATACAACGCAAGAGGGTGGATTTACCTGAACCTGAAGAGCCGATAATGGTTACGACTTCCCCTGCTTCAACGGAAAAATCAATGTCCTTGAGGACCGTACGGTCGCCAAAGGTTTTGCTTAAGTGTTGAATTTCTACAATCGCCATGATTAGGCCTCCTCTTTGAGCACTGCCACTTGTTGTTGGTTACCGGCAGCCAGTTGATCACTTGGGCGACCGTCAATGCGTTTTTCAATCGCGCGCAAGAGTGATGTAATGGTAAAGGTTAAGATGAAGTAGATAACGGCCGTTACGAAGAAGGTCTCGAAGTAACGGAAGTTATTGCCGGCAATGGTCTTGGTCGTGAAGTAGAGTTCGCTGACCGAGATCACGTTGAGGACAGATGTATCCTTGACGTTGATGACAAATTCATTGCCGACAGATGGCAGAATGGTCCGGAAGACTTGTGGCATAACCACTTCTTTCATGGTTTGCCAGTGGTTCATCCCAATAGCACGAGCCGCTTCAAATTGGCCCTTGTCGATGGCGTAAATCCCACCCCGAACGACTTCAGCAATGTAGGCCCCGGTGTTAATGGAGACAACCAGGAAGGCCGCCGACATAGGGGTTAATTTCCAGCCCCAGAGTAGGTCGGTCCCGTAGTAGAAGATCATAGCTTGAACGATCATCGGTGTCCCACGGAAGATGGCAATATAGGCGTTGAGCAATAGGTTAGCGACTTTCAAGACGCCATTATGGATTTGGCTCTTAGACTTCGGAATGGTCCGGATAATCCCGACGGCCAAACCAATCAGGAGACCGATTAAGGTACCGGTTAAGGATACCCAGAGGGTCATGCCGGTCCCGGCCAAGTATTGACGCCAGTTCTGAGTGGCAATCTCCCAAGTACGAGCAAAGAAGTTATAATCTTCTGTGGTCGCTCCCTCAGTGCTGGTTTCTTCTTGACCGTCAGCCGCTGGCTGGTTCTTAATGGCCTGATCCATGAAGTCCTTGCGTTGCTGATCTGTAATTTCCGCAATGGCTTCATTAATCTGGTTCATAAGTGGGCTTCCCTTCTTAACCCCGATAGAGACCTTGCGATCTTCTGGCGCCACTTGGAAGCTTGGATTAAGTTCTACGTAGGTGAATAGAGGGTTGGCAGCTGCCGCAGAGACAGCTTCTGGATATTCTGAAATGTAGGCATCTAGCTTGCCTGCTTCTAAGGCCACCCGCAAGACAGGGAAAGAATCCTGTGCCTGCTCAACCTGAGCGTCCTTGAGTTGTTTCAGTAAGTCATAGTGCAGGGTCCCTTGTTGACCTGACACCTTAGCACCCGCAAAGTCGTCTAGCGTCTTCGCTTGGGCGTAAGGCGAATCCTTGCGGACCACCATAACGAAGCGTGATTCATAGTAAGACTCGGAGAAGTCGATTTCCTTAGACCGCTCCGCTGTTGGCGACATGCCGGCAATAATCATATCGATTTTATCTGATTGGACAGCTGGTAAGAGCCCATCCCACTCCGTCTTGACCACTTGGACTTCGCGGCCTAATTTTTCCCCAATCTTACGCGCGATTTGCACGTCGTAACCATTGGCGAATTCCTTGGAGTCCTTAATAGGTACAGCACCGTTAGCGTTGGTGGACTGCGTCCAGTTATAAGGCGGATAGCCCGCTTCCATCCCGATCAATAGGGGTTGAGCGTCTTGCTTCTTGGCACCACACGCTACCATCATGAATGCAACGAAGGCTAATGCCAAGAATTTTAACGATTTTTTCATTTTTCTCACTCCTATTAATAGAATTATAATAAGTATACACCTTCAGAATCATAGTGCAAGATATTTTTAAGATGAAAGCGTTATTTATGGTTTAATTTTTTCAAATGTCCCAACTATTCTCTCAGCTAGACTTGCACTCTGGCCTCTATTACTATACACTTAAGGAAAGCAATTGCATTTTATTTAAAGGAGGTTTCGGGGTGAAAGTCCTACTCTACAGTCAACATCTCGACAAGATTGCCAAATCTGGCCTTGGTAAATCAATTAAACATCAAATGAAGGCCTTGGAACATGCCGGGATTGACTACACCACCGATCCCAAGGACTCCTTCGATTTATTACATATCAATACCTACTTCCCCCAATCCATGCTCTTCGCCCGCAAATGTCGCAAGCAAGGCATTCCGGTCGTCTACCATGCCCATTCGACCATGGAGGACTTCCGTAATTCCTTCCGCTTCTCTAATCAGCTAGCGCCTATCTTCAAGCGTTGGCTCATGACCTGCTACCAACAAGGCGATGTCCTCATTACACCTACGCCCTACTCCAAGCGTCTACTCGATTCTTATAATATGGGTCGGGAAATCTTCGTCTTGTCCAACGGTATTGAACTAGAAAAATTTGCCCCTCAGCCTCAGGCGCGGGAGCTCTTCCGGGCGCGCTACGGACTGACCGATCAAGACTTCGTCTGCATTGGGATTGGCCTCTATCTAGAGCGCAAGGGCATTCTAGATTTTGTGGAGTTGGCTAAGCGCCTGCCCCATATCCGCTTCATCTGGTTTGGCTATACGGACTTGAACCTAGTGCCGTCCGCTATTCGGGCTGCTGTCTCCAATCCACCGGCCAACCTGACCTTTGCCGGCTATGTTGACAATCAGCAGATTATTCAGGCCATGCAGGGCAGCGACCTCTACCTCTTCCCTACCTTGGAAGAAACCGAAGGCATTCCGGCCGTCGAGGCCTGTGCCGCCCATGCAAAGTTCATCGTTCGGGACATTCCGGTCTTCGATGACTGGCTAACCGACCAGGTCAACGTCTACAAGGCTAAGGATGTCGATGACTTCGAGCGTCTGATTCGGGCTAGCCAAGCCCAAGAGCTACCTGACTTGACCCAGGCAGCCTATCCCGTGGCAGTCCAACGTGACCTAGCGGTCATCGGTCAAGAACTAGGTCGCATCTACGGCCATGCCATTCGTGCTAGTCAGGAGCGACAAGGATTATAAGATAAGTAAAGGGTGGGGTTTCCCGCTCTTTTTTATGTTCCTAAAACCATGTGAGACCAGTCCCACTCGAGCCAAAAGACGGGACTAGTGGTGGGACCGGCTTCAGCCAGCCTGTGGCTGTCTTCCGCCTTGCCTCGCTATCGAAGGGCTAGGTCACTAACGTTCCAAGCCCTTCTGATACGCGAGGCATCCACTAGACCACAAGCCCGCTTTTGGACGTGGGGCTGGTCTCACACTGGACGATTGGCAAAATGAAGAAAGTTAAGTTGTTTACCTCTTGAAAAGCACCCCGTAAGTCAGACATTAAAAGTCCAACTTATGGGGTGCTTTGCATAAAAGGCAAAATCTTATTTTCTAACTCAATTGCTTGCACCTGGACCTTGTAAAATAACCGCCCCCTTATATAGAGCGTAGTAAATTGGGCCCAGTTGCCATATTTTAACCACAGGGATATAGCCATAGTAGTGATTTTTATTATAGTAAATGGTTTGAGGTGGCTGAGAACTAAAGAATCGAATCTCTTCTACCACAATAGAGCTTGGAAATGCATCTCGTTTTTTGTCCTTCTTATCAGGAATATAGGCTGTCAAATCTTCTTCAATCGGCCGAACATCATTTGGATTTCCTATGTACCACTCTACAGCATATTCTTCACACCAAGATTCATGTGGCTTCTTAGGACAGCAACATAGGTCATCACCTACTGATTGATTGGCTTGAACGTTTGAAGTCGAAAGACAAAAGAGCAGTAGAAACAAGAAAGTGAGTGGGGTCAAAATAAAACGTTTCATATTGCATTGCTCCTTTATTATAGTTGCATACCTGATGACGACTTTATCCTAAACCTCCCTTCCCAAATACATCGTCATCCAAATTCTATCTACACACTCATTATACATCCAGAAAGTGTTTTCATCCACCTTTTTTTATGCTTTTTGCCAGTCCAGTGTGGGCCAAGTCCCACGGCCAAAAGACGGTGCTTGTGGTGTCCAGGATGTGGCGCGTATCAGAAGGGCTGGGAAGGCAGTGACTTAGCCCTTCGATAGCGACACAAGGCGGAAGACAGCCGCAGGCTGGCTGAAGCCGGTCCCACCTCAAGCATCGTCTTTTGGCTCGAGTGGGGCTTGGCTCACACACCTTTGGACACAGATAAAAAGGGTGGGAAATACTTTTCCCACCCTTTCTATCTTACCCCTCCGTCTGGCGGAGATGGTCCACAAATTTATCCAGTTGATGCTTGTCCCGCGCCTTCTGGGCCTGAGAAATATTGCTTGGATTGAGGTAAATCCGTAGCTGTTCGACGTCGGCCGCATCATAAGCGACCACTGCCTCCCCTTCTTCCTCATTGTCCGAGACCCGAGCCACCCGGGCGAATTCCTGGCTCAAGAGAGCCAACAAATCCTCGGCCACGGCTTCCCGTAAAACTTGATACATGGCGGCAAAGGGCGCCGGAATCATAAAGGCGTCAACCTGCACCAAGTCATCTTGGGCTTGCTCCTTGTGGGCTTTTTGCTTTCTTTTGCTTGGCTTTTTGGACACGGTCTTGCTCCTTTACTTAGCGACGATATTGGGCCAGGAAGGCCGCACTTGGGTCGGCCACTAGGGCTTCCAGGATATCAATCACTGCTTGCGATTCATTATCGCCAATTTGATAACGGCAGATAGCCAATAAATCTGGATCGGCGTTGCCCATGGCTAGGCTATAATCGACCACTTCCATCATGGTCTGGTCATTGAGGCTATCACCAAAGGCCATGGTCTGACTAGCGTCAGTGCCCAGATAGTCTTGTAGGTAGCGGATGGCCTTGCCCTTACCCCCTTGGGGACTGAAGACATCAATCCAACGGCCACCACTGGTCACCGCATGCCCCTCTGGGAAACGCTCATTGAGAATCCGCGTCATGACCTTATTGTCGGCTACGCTACGCTTACTCATGACCGATAGTTGAAGAATGGCTTCTTCTGGATTGAGGTCACGGAAATTAACCAAATGATCAATATGCGGATGGTAGAGACGGAAATGATCCAAGGCATCCTGATCTTGGGTCACGGCATAGGAGCCACGGTCGGTCATGACCAGACAGAAGAAATCCGAGAACTCATTGAGGAAGTCAATAATGGCTTCGGTCGTGTCGTAGTCCAAGGCGCTATAATGAAGGCCTTGCTCTTCTACCATAATGGCGTTACCGTTAGTCGAGGCAAAGAGCAGTTCCTGACGTAATTGGTCATCAAAATAGCCGCGCAACTTAGGATAGCTATTGCCTGAGGCAATACAGACCCGGGTTCCGGCTTCCTTAAGGGCATGAACTGCCCGCTCGAAGCGATCCAAATCAAAGGACTTGTCCCCTCTTAAGAGGGTCCCGTCCATATCAATGGCGATTAATTTCATTGATTCTTGTCTCCTTCACACTTGATTAAGGGAGGCGATTGCCTGCACTCTTGTAGATGTCATACCATTCTTGGCGAGTCATTTGCACACGTTCAGCCTGGGCCAACGCTTCAATCCGTTTTGGGCTCATGGTCCCCACAATCGGTTGGAAGCCTGCCGGATGGCGCAAGAGCCAGGCAATGACCATGGCTTCGAAGGCCACACCATGCTGCTTAGCACCCTGACTTAAGGTCTCGGTCAAGAGCTGATAGTCTGGATGGGTCATGAAGACTCCTTGATGCAAGTCTACCTGGAAGGGCGACCAAGGTTGGATGGTGATGCCCTTGAGGCGACAATAATCCAGAATGCCCCCGTCACGGTTAATACCTGCGACTTCTCGCATATTAACATTGAGGCCGGCATCAATCATGGGGGTATGGGCAGGCCCCAACTGCAATTGATTAATAATGAGGGGCTGATTTACACTGGCCTGCAGCAGTTCCATTTGATAGGGATTCTGATTGCTGACGCCGAAATAACGCACCTTCCCGGCTGCATGCAGACGACCGAAGGCGGCTGCCACCTGGTCCGGCTCCATCAAGGCATCGGGCCGATGTAGGAGCAAGACGTCCAGATAGTCGGTCTTGAGGCGTTTGAGAATGCCATCTACCGAATCCAGGATATGCTGGCTGGAAAAGTCAAAATATCCTTCCGGCAGGCGAATCCCACACTTGGACTGAATCAGCAGCTGATCACGCGGAATGCCTAGTTCCTTGACAGCTTGAGCAAAGCGGACTTCCGACTCGCCTCGGCCATAGATATCGGCATGATCGAAGAAATTAATGCCGACCTGGCGGGCAGTCTCCAGAACCTGGCTAGCTTCTTGTAGCGAATGGGAGGCCATGCGCATGCAGCCTAGAGCGATGCGACTGGCTCCGGCTAAGTGACGACCAAGACATAAGGTTTCCATGATAGCGACTCCTTTATTGGCTGGCGTAGGAATGGGACAAGGTCTTACTTCTTGAACATACCGGTAATCCCGCGGGATACCACACGGCCGACTTCACGCCCCACTTGGCCGACCACATTCTTCATGAAACGATCCAAGAGGTTGTCTGTCTTGCGACCACCAGTGCTGCTTGACTTCTTGCTAGTTTTTGCCACGTCTTCATCCTCCTCTTCTTCTACTTCTGCTGCCTCTGCAGCTTGAGCGGCTGCTAAGAGGGCCGCCTCCTGTTCTTGGGTTTGTTTGAGAATGACTTCATGGGCACTCTCACGGTCAATGGCTTCACCATACTTGTCATCCAATGGTGAGCTATTCATTAGACTGGCCTTAACGGTTGGGTCGATGGTCCCTAAGAGACTTTGCGGTGGGTAAATGAGTACCCGGTCGGCCAGGCTAGGGCTACCATCTTCCGTCAGGGTAGACACCACAGCTTCCCCTACCTTGAGTTCTTGAATGACCTTGGCTAGGTCTTGGTTGGCTTCTTGACGGAAGGTGTCCGCTACCGTTTTAACGGTCTTGAGTTCCTTAGGCGTAAAGGCCCGCAAACCATGCTGGATGCGGTTAGCCAATTGGCTGGCTACCTTGTCTGGAATATCGGTTGGGTTTTGGGTAATGAAGTAAACCCCGACCCCTTTGGACCGAACTAAGCGGACAATGAGCTCAATCTTCTCTAATAAGACAGCCGGCGCATCCTTGAAAAGGGCGTGGGCTTCATCGAAGAAGAAGACCAACTTAGGTTTATCCAAGTCCCCGACTTCCGGAAGGTTCTCATAGAGCTCAGCCAAGAGGGCCAAGAGCACAGTCGCATACAAGGTTGGTTGGTTGAAGAGCTGTTCCGCATTGAGGATGTTGACAATCCCACGGCCATCGCTGTCTTGGCGCATGAGATCGGCAATCTCCAAGCTTGGCTCACCAAAGAACTTGGCTGCCCCTTGTTGCTCTAAAATAACTAGAGAGCGTAAAATAGCCCCAACTGAACGTGCTGGAATGTTACCGTAGTGTTGGCTTAATTCACCAGCATGAGCGGCCACATAGTTAAGCATAGCCCGCAAGTCCATGAGGTCAATCAGCAAGAGACCTTGCTTATCGGCCACATCGAAGACCACGTTGAGAATGGATTCTTGGGTTTCATTGAGGCCCAAGAGACGGGTTAACATGACAGGCCCCATATCGGAGACAGTCAAACGCAAAGGCGTCCCGTTCTCGCCTTTGACATCCCAAAGTTGTACAGGATAAGAACTTGGTTCATAGTTCTCACGACCTGTCTGAGCCAGGCGCTCGCTGACATCGGTATTGTTGGCTTGAGCCAAGGACATAAGGTCTCCCTTGATATCAGAGAGGACGACTGGAATGCCTTCTTGGCTTAGTAATTCGGCCAAGACCTTAAGGGTTACGGTCTTACCGGTCCCTGTCGCACCGGCGATAATGCCGTGACGGTTTAATTTATCAAGGCGAAGTTGCGCTGGATGCGCCCCCTGCCCGAAGGTGATGACTGAAGTCATGCTCTTTCCCCCTTTTTTCTTGATGACACTGGACAGTCTTCGCCCAGTTGCCCATTCTACTCTTATTTTAACATATCCATAGCCCGTAAGCGACCACAAAAAAACCGTCCACAGGTAAATCCTGTCGACGGCAGTCAATCTTAAAATTGTGCGAAGAATGCCAAGGCATCTCCCGCTTGCAAGAGTTCCCCGTGTTCCTTCAAGATGGCTTCCTTGACGGTGGCTTCTTCCCCAAATTCCAGCATGAAGAGGAATTGTTGGTAGAGGCCGTCTGGTTCATAATCACCAATCACATCGCTCAAGACCAGATAGTAGGCGTCATTGTAGCGATAGAGGCTATTTTCAACCGGGAAGTCCCGTAGTTGACGTGCCAACTTGAGGAAATCATCCAAGCTATCGAAGCAGACAATCTCGGGCCCGACAGGTTCTTCTTGATCCTGGGCCTGTTCAATCTCGGCTTCAATCTCCTTGGTCAAGCCTTCTAGGACTTCTAGCTTCTCATTGACGCTGAGGTCTTCTTGATCTTGGGCTTGTTGCTTATCTTTTAGGGCGGATTTACGACGGTCCAAGAGACGTTTGAGGACTTCGTTCTCCAGCAAATCTTCTAGGCCATTACCACTGCTACGGCTAATGTAGAGTTCGAGGCCTCGATCGGATGGGATGACATGGAAAGTGACGGAATCAGATTCCGCGAATTGGTTCTCTACGTCCACCTCTTCCAGGATCGAGTAGAAGAATTGCTCAATGCGGGCATGGTTGCTAATCAGTTCTAGGAAGTTAATCCCTCGTTCTTCCAGATCTTCCGGCATAATCAAGACTTTGATTGTATCCTCATTGATACGTTCCATTTCCATAGTAACACCTCCTCTATTTCTTCATTATACTAAACTTTAGGCCAAGACGCTATCCTAATGTATTGTCCTAGGGGAAAAGAAAGGCGAGGCAGAAACAAGGTTCCGGCCTCACCTAGACTCTATTCATTACTCATTGACTAAGGCTTGCACCTTACGCAATTCCAAGGCACGCACTTCGCGTGGCAAGAAACGACGAATTTCATCTTCATTGAAGCCGATTTGCAGGCGTTTCTCGTCAATCATGATTGGACGACGCAAGAGACCTGGTTGCTCTTGCACAATGCGATAAAAGTCATTCAAGGATAATTCGCTAATTTCAATATTTAAGTCTGAATATGCTTTGGAACGGGTTGAGACGATATCTTCTGTCCCTTCTTCTGTCATACGTAAAATATCTTTAATTTCTTGTAGAGACAGTGGTTCCGAAAAGATATTACGTTCTGTGTAGGGAATTTGATGTTCTTCCAACCAGGCACGGGCCTTACGGCATGAAGTACAACTTGGGGTCGTATATAACGTTACCAAACTAATCACTCCTTTTTTCAATAACCACTACGATTACTACTATGCTATTATACTACCCCTAGCCCCTGATTACTATACTTTTTTTGAAATTTAACAATAAATCATACTTAAGACCGAGATTAGTTCACAGCTGTAAACAAAACTTCACAAAAAATTCATATACTCTTAGGGAATTCTTTAAAAGTCCTTGTTCAATCTCTCCTTGGCCGTCTTTTGCTAGGCGGGCGCCACATTGCTTTTGTCAATTAAGTGAAACTGCGTTATAATAATAGTAGCGAAACTAAGAGAGAATGAGGCTCGATTTGATGAAACCCAAAATTTTTTCTGGCGTTCAACCCACCTCGGTTCCAACCATCGGGAACTATGTCGGGGCTATGCGCCAATTTGTTGAATTACAAGATGACTATGACGCTACCTACTGTATCGTCAACCAGCACGCCATTACCGTGCCCCAAGACCCAGCCAAGCTCCACCAAACAACCCGTGAGTTGGCTGCCCTCTATCTAGCCCTAGGGATTGATCCTAAGAAGGCAACCATTTTCGTTCAGTCTGATGTCCCAGCCCACACGCAAGCGGCTTGGATGATTCTCTGTACGACCGGCTTGGGCGAATTGGAGCGCATGACCCAATTTAAAGATAAATCCACCAAGCAAGAAAGTGTCAATGCTGGCTTGCTCTGCTACCCTGCCTTAATGGTGGCAGATATTATTCTTTATGATGCTGCCTATGTACCGGTGGGCGAAGACCAGAAGCAACATTTGGAGTTAACCCGTAACTATGTGGACCGCTTCAACCAACGCTACGGCAAGGGCAAGGAGCTCCTAGTCAAACCTGAAATCATCACCCCTAAATCCGGTGGCCGGGTCATGAGTCTGCAGGACCCATTCAGCAAGATGAGTAAATCCGATACCAATGCTAAGGCGACCATCTCCCTCCTAGATGATCCTAAGACCATCCTGAAGAAGATGAAGAGTGCCGTCACCGACTCGGTTGGCCAAGTCAATTACGACCGTGAAAATCAACCGGCTGTCAGCAACTTGCTGGATATTTTCTCTGCTTTTTCTGGCCGTTCGATTGACTCTCTGGTGGCCGAATATCATGAGGCTGGCTATGGGACCTTTAAGCAGGCTATTGCCGACAGTATTATCGCGACCCTAGAGCCAATCCAAGCGGAATATCACCGTCTCTTGACTTCCAGCACCCTAGACGACATTTTGGCCGACGGAGCTAAGAAGGCCAACCAACAGGCTAACAAGGTCCTAGCGCGGATGGAGAAGGCAATTGGCTTGACTTATCGCTAAAATTTGTGCTACAATTTTATATGTAGTAGATTGTTTTAATTATCAATAAATAAAAGGAGGTGACCCAAAATGGAATATGTAACTGATGTCGCTAAAGAACTCGAACAAGTTGTTGCCCAACTTAAGAATAAGCACATTCGGATGACGCCGCAACGTCGCGCCATTCTGTCCTATATGATTCAAACGCACAATCACCCTACCGTGGAAGAAATCTACCATGATCTCTTACCTGATTGGCCAAGCCTTAGTCTTGCGACCATCTATAATAACCTGTCTTTCCTAGTCAAAGAAGGTTATGTCAATGAGATGAAATTCTCTGATGTCACCAGTCGTTATGACTACATGGGCCTAAATGGCTACAACCATCAGCACATTATCTGTGAACGCTGTGGGAAAATTGCGGACTTCGCTATGACTAAGTTCCCAGATCCAACCGAAGACGTCCATAAACAAACCGGCTATACAACCAACCGGACTAAAGTCGAAGTTTACGGTGTCTGCCCAGACTGCCAAGGTCGCATCCGCGCCTGGTAATCACAGACGAAATCAAATGACGAGGACTGAGTCCTCGTCATTTTTGTATTCATAAAGCCAAAGGCAAGGGTTATTCCCTTGCCTTTTTTCTCTTATGCTACCAGGTCATACGGGACCGCGACATAGTCCGTAGGGCGCGGTTGTAGTTGACCGCTGGTTTGAAACCACTTTGGTCGTTTGGCAGCGGATTGAGTCGTGCTTCCTCCAACTCTGGCAGACTGTCGACACGGCCTGACAGATAGTCCTTCAAGCGCCAAATGACCGCTTGCGTCCGAGCCATCAGCCCACCAATCCGATATTCTAAGATTTCCAAGCCGAATGGGTTGGCTTCTTGTAACCAGACTTGACGACGACTTTGCAGGACGCGGTCATAGTCCGCAATCAGTTGTGGCAAGCGACCGTGAACGAGGTCAGCTAGCGTCTGACGGTCGTGGGCATGATAGGCCTGCCAGATTAAGTAAGGCAGGTTCCATTTGTTAGCCAAGCAGAGGGCATAGTCGCTATAGAACTGGTTGACAGCTGGATTGCCACCCTCCATAGCATCGAAGTCAACGGCCAATTTGGCCATACGGGCCCCATAGTCCACATCCATGGACTCAATTTGTGGCATAAACATTGGTAGTAGCAAATCTTGATAGAAGAAGTATTTAGAAGGCGTCACATCAATGCCTGCTAATTGATCCCATTCTGGCAACAAGTCTAATTCCCCTTGCTTGAGCCAGTCGGATAAGGATAAGCCGGTGAAGAAGCTTAGCCATTGGCTAAACTCCTCTTCTACATAGTCAGCATGGCTGTCTAGGTAAGAATAGAGGACGAGGCCGAAGACGGCCACTTCAAATGGTGACTCAGAGCTGTCATCGCCCCAGGCCGTCGCCATGACTTCCTGGATGCCAGTTTGGCGGGCCGCTTCTAAGCCGGCCAGGCTAGCCACCAAGGTCTTACGGTGGTGCGGTGTGTAACCCGTCCAACGCCAGGCCCCACCAGCAAAGCTGACTTGAGCCCCTAAACTACGACGTTGGGCGATTTTATCCAAGTAAGCTTGGGTGGTATGTTGGTAGTAATCCCAGTACATGAGGCTGATGCCCTCAGGAATGTCGATTTTCTCGTCTTCTCCCACTTGGTTATACCAAGAGAAGAACATGTCATCCCAAATGATGGGTTCCAGGTCATAGCGGTCACAGAGGGTCTTCATACGGGCTAGGTGGTCCAACATAATGTCAGTCTTGGCTCGCAAGCCCACTTGATCCAGATAATGACCTCGCCCTAGGTCATAGGCTTCATCCATGCCTAAGTGAATGCGCTTGGTTGTAAAGCAAGAAGAGAGAGAGGCCAACATTTGGTCGATTAAGGTATAGGTTTCTTCCCGTCCTACGTGGAGGACGTCCGCCAGATCTGCATATTGACTGTTAATATGCTCCCATTGGAAGAACTGGTTGAGGTGGGCCAGGGTCTGCACACAAGGCACCAACTCAATACCCAAGTCCTGGGCGTAAGCATCCAATTCACGCAAATCGGCCTGGCTATAACGGCCTCGGAAGGCCCCAAAATAAGGTTGCTCCGGAATTTCATAGACATCTTCCATATAGAGCATATACCAAGTGTGGCCTAAGACGGCCAAGCGTCTTAAGAGGGACTTAACATAGTCCACCTTGGCAACGGCATTGCGGGAGTTATCCAGCATGAGGCCATTGCGGCTGAAGCTAATGGGCTGACTAAAGCTGCTAGTCTGGCCGGCTTGTTGCCGCATATTCCAGAGGGCCAAGCCATGGAAGAAATGTGGTAGGTCAGGCGCCACAATGAGGACGCCCTCTCCTTGGCCGGATACTTCTAACTTGCCCGCTGGGCCCGCTTGATAGTCAACCAGGCGGCCATCAGGCGCTAGGGATAGGTCTAATTCTGCTGCTAGACGCTGAACCTTGTCGCGCAAGGTCGCATCTTCAATCCAAATCTTAGTCATACTACTTACCCTTTCTTAAGGCGATAGGTCTTGATTTCATAAGGCGCAATCAGCGAAGAGGTCTCCTCTAGGTCCTCTTCTAAGAGGTTGACCGATTGCAGCTTGCTAGGCAAATAAGGTGCCAAGTCGAGTGCCTCTGAAGCATGGCTGACCAGGCGGAGAATCCAATCTTGGCTATCGTGGGCCTGCTTGAAGGCCGTCACCTCGATGCCTCTTGGCAGGTCATTGACCTTGACTGGGCTATCTTGCCAGTCAGCCAAATCTTTACCTGGGCTGGCTTGCTTAACCAAGAGTGGGATGAAGATGGAAGCCCCGGTCGCAAAACTTTGGCTTAACTGATCCTGGCCTTGCCAGAATTGGAGGTAGGCACTGGCTTCGTAATCGCCCAGACATTGGGCTTCCGGTGTTGGGAAGTAACCCCAGTCACCTAATTCGCCGGTGCAACGCAAGCAGGTCAGATAGAGATAAGTCGCCTGGTCGTCGACGGTCACCTCATATTCAGGTAACCCCTGTACGCTCAAGGTCAAACCTTGACTCTCACCAATGGCCACATTGCGGTGCAAGGCTTGGGGGTTGCTTGGGTTACGCCATTCAGGCGCCACATGGTTAGAGCGCCAGAGCCATTCATAGGCAGAGTCGACAAAGTGGCGGTCCGTGTGCTCAGGCAGCTTGAAGCCCAGTCGTACTCGGTGATCCAAGACCTCATTGTGACCTTCTAGACGGATGGCCAGGCCTCGTGATTGAGGGGTCAGGCTATAGGTCACGAAGATTTCAACCGGCACTGTCTCAGAAGCCCGGCCAATTTGGCGTTCGACCACATCAATGACTTGTTTTTGCGCCTCTAATAAGGCATAGTCAGCCGAAATTGGCACTTGAAGTTGATAGCCTAAGACCAGATGATCGGCCAAGCCATCCTGGATGACCCGGGTGCTAATCAGAGCATCCGCTTGGGTCAAAGGTTGACCTAAGGCTTCGCGGAAAATATATTCATTGCCCACATCTCCGGTCTCTTCTAAGAGCCCTTGATCTTCATAAACCTTGCCGGTCACCTTATCGGTGATGGTAACAGAGCCATTGGCTGCAAGGGCTACTTTGATGTAGTCATTTTCGATGAACTCCTTGTCTTGGGCCCCACCTTCTAGTTCCAGGTCCTCTGTCTTAGGCACTAAATAGTACTCAGCCAAGGACATGGCAGGCACAGTGGCTAGCCATTCCACTTCTAATTCACGTGCGAAGTAGGCCCGGCGGAAGCGGTCATCTGGTAGGTCATAGTCGAAGTTAGCCCCTAGATCCACAATGGTGGCAGGCACGACTTGACCTTGGTCATCCACTAATTGGTAGTCTTCAATGGCTAATTCGGCCATGCGTTGATAGGCTTCTTTAACCGGATATTGACTGAAGAAGGCCCGGTCTAAGACGACTTTGCTGACCAGACGACCTTCCTTGAGGCAATTGCTTGGGTTCCAGACCTGCAAGACATACGGCTGGTCTGCCAAACGATTTGGTGCCTTGACCCGCTGAGCCAAGAAGTCTAGGATGCCCCGCACCAAAGTCTGGCTAGCCGCTTGGACGGCTTCAAAACGCGACACCATGCCCCGGTGAACTTCGTCGATACTACAGCCACAAATGCTGTCATGAGGGTAGTTCTGCAAGAGGGTCTTCCAGATAAAGTCAATTTTATCGCTTGGGTAGACGTAGCCGTAGCGGCTAGCTAAGGTAGCCAAAGGCTCTAGAACTTGCTCCAAGTAGTCAGACAGACGGGCTGAATACTGCTTGAGATAGAGGCGAGAAGAAGCGGTATTGGCCAAAGTATACCAGCCATCCGTTGCTTGCGAACGCAATTCTCCTTCCACCACACTTAATTGTGGTTGATTGCTTGCTAGGCTCGCTTCTAGGGCTTCTTGATAGAGGGTAAAGTTAGAGTGGATGAATTCATAGTCTGGGTAGAGCTGGTTGGCCAAGGCAATGGCTTGAGATAAGTCTGTCTGGGCGGGTTGGTGGTCACAGCCGTTCAGCATGAGCAACTGGTCAGAGACCGCATAGCGCTCAGCATCGGCTAATTTCTTGTCCCAGAAGACTTTGGCTTGCTCAGGCTCAGCAGGGATTTCATTGCCGTTACTATACCAGTTAGCGAAGAGAATCCCCAGGACATCCGAGCCATCTGGACTCTTCCAGGTAAGCTCTGAGAAGGCCGACTTGAAGCTGCCTTCTTCAAAGGTCTGGTTGTCAAAGCCCGTTGGTTTGACCCCGCGACCAAAGGCCGCCACAGACATGCCCATACCTCGGGTAATTTGTGGGGTTTGGCCGGTTAGGCCGAAGGTATCCGGATAGTAACCTAATTGTTCGCCCTTAACCCCCCAGCGTTTGAGATCTTGATAACCAATCAGACCATTACGTACGGTTGCCTCGCCACTAATCAGGAAGGCATCCTGCAAGATATAGAAGGGCCCAATCCGTAATTTACCGGACTGAACGGCCGCCTTAAGGCGCGCTTCTTGATGGGGACGAATTTGCAGATAGTCGTCCAAGGTGATGGTCTGGCCATCTAGGTGGAAGTAACGGTAGTCTGGATCTGTGTCGAATAGGTCTAGGACTTGATCAATCAAGTCGACTAAACGTAGGTGGTGTTCTTCAAAGGGAAGATACCATTCCCGATCCCAGTGGGAGTGGGAAATGATATGAACGGTTTTCTTGCTCATTTTATTGCCTCATGTCTTTCTAGCGTTTAACGCGAATATCGAAGTAGTCTAAGAGGAGTTCGCAGAACATCATATTAGACCAGGAGAACCACTCCCGGGTGTAACGACTGTCATCGTCCACGTGGAAGGATTCGTGCATTTGATTGGTGCCGGCGTCCGTATTGACCAACAAGTCTAAAATCCGAGCCTTCTCAGCCTTATGGCTGGTCGTCAAACCTTCCATAGAGAGCGAAATAGGCCAGATATATTGATCCCAAGTATGAGAGGAGCCCAAGCCACTAGCTAATTTGCCACTGTAGTAGTAGGGGTTCTCTGGCGACAGAACGGTCTGGCGTGTGGCTACATAGATCGGATCATCTTCTGAACAGAAGCCTAGGTAAGGCAGGGAAAGTAAGTTTGGCACATTGCCATCATCCATGATGCTGGCATTGCCTAAACCATCCACTTCGTAAGCATAGACTGCTTGACCTTGGGCGTTTTGAATGATCCCATAACGCTCAATGCCGGCCTGGATTTGAGCCTTAAGGGTGGCCGCTAGTTCGATTTCTTCTTGGCTCAAGCCCAAGAATGGCGCCAATTCTGCCACATAGCCCAAGACCACACTGGCAAATTGGTTGGAAGGCACCAGGTAGTGGTAGGTGCAGCGGTCATCACTTGGACGGAAGCCAGACCAGGTCATACCGGTGTAGCCAACGGGTGAGCCCTTGCCATCAAAAGGCAGGGTGTCTTCTTGGCGGTCGGTGTCACGCACAAAGCGATAAGGACTAGACCCTTCATGGTCTTGCTCTGTGCGCCAGAGGTCTAGAATGGTCACCAAACCCTTGCGGACAGTCTCGGTTAAGTGGTCGGTCCGGCCACTATTGACATAGAGTAGGTAAGCTAACTGAATGGCATAGGCCAGGCTATCGATTTCGTATTTGCGCTCCCAAATCCAGTCATTCATTTGCGTGTGGTCGGTCGCTCCGTGACCTTGGCCATTTGGTTCTTGGTTGAAGGCATTGGTATAAGGGTCAATTAAGATATAGCTAAATTGGCGCTCGACTAAACCGGCAATCATGTCGTAGATGTCCTCGTGCTCCTTGGCTAAGACTAGGTAAGGCCGCACTTGTGCGGTCGAGTCACGCAGCCACATAGCCGGGATATCCCCGGTTACCACGAAGGTAGTGCCATCTTCTAGGCGTTCAATAGTCGTCTCTAGGGTATTTAGGAAACACTCATGAAAGACCTCAGCCCAACGGGGATTGACCGCCCGGGCTTGATCACAAATCTTTTCCATATATTTTTTTAATTCAGTTGATACTGGCATTGCCATTTTTCTTCCTCCTCATCACGAATCGAGTCTCCTCTATCCTCTATTATTGCTAAGCGCTTACCCTAAATCAAGTCTTGTCTTAGACTTCTCTATTTTTTGCTAAAACAACTATAATTTGTTAATATATGCCCCGCAGAAAAACAGTAAAAAACCCCGCGAAAGCCCTTCCTTTGTGCTATACTAACATTAGCAGCTGATAAGGAGGTTCCCATGGCTGATTCTACTATCCCATCTTTCCTGCGGCCCACCAAGAAGTCTAGTCTCTTAGTGCTGGCCCTCTATACCTTTATTTTTAGCTTTTTGATGCCAGATGCTGGAAGCCTCTGGTCTGATTACGGCCAAATTTTAAGTAAACAAAGCTACCTAATGACCGACTTTACGGCCATGGGTATGGCGGCGACTTTCTTCAATGTGGCTTGCCATTTTGTCATTGCCTACTTTCTCATCTACACCAACACCCGGTCACGCCTTAATGGTCTGCAAGCGGCAGCCGCCGGTATCTTTGCTGGCCACGCCCTCTTCGGGACCCATGTCTTGAATATCCTACCTATTATTTATGGGGTCTACCTCTATAGTCGCTGGACCGGCCAATCCTTCGGTTCCTTGACCACGGTCAGCCTCTTCGCCACTTCGGCGGCGCCTTTTATCTCCTTCTGGGCCATCGCCCCTGGACTGTCCTGGTGGTCGCTAATTTTGGCAGCCCTGATTGGGACTGGCGTTGGCTTTATCTCGGCGCCTTTGGCTGAGCAATACCTCAAGTTCCACCAAGGCTTTAACCTCTATAACTTTGGCTTCGCCATGGGTATCATCGCCATGTTCGGGACCATTAGCTTCCGCTACTTCAAGCTGGAGGCTCCTAGCCTCAGCATCCTCAATCAAGAGCATCATGGCCTCTTAGTCCTCTATCTACTGGGCATCTTGCTAGGGCTCTTTGGCCTAGCAGCCTTCAAGTGGACAGAAGTCAAGACCAACTATGGCAAACTCTTGCGCCGGGCCGGGCGGACACCGGATGACTTCCTGGCTCACTTTGGCTTCGGGACAGCCGCCTTCAATATGGCCCTTAACGGTAGCCTCTACTTGCTGCTGGCCCTGGCCTTGGGTGTCCAATTCAATGGCCCTATCCTAGGGGGCATCTTAGGGGTCATGGGCTTCTCCGCCTTCGGTAAGCACCCACGTAACTGCCTGCCTATCTCAGCCGGCATTCTGCTAGCTGCCTTATTGCTAGGCCAAGATCCCGCCCAATCCACCGTTTGGGTGCCTATCTTATTCGGGACCACCCTAGCTCCAATTGCTGGACATTATGGCATCATTTATGGTGCAGTCGCAGGCTTTTTGCATTATAATGTAGTGAGTATGGTCTTTAGCTTACACGCAGGCATGAGCCTCTATAACAACGGCTTTGCGGGTGGCTTTGTCGCCGCCTTCCTGGTACCCATCTATGATACCCTGCGCAGCAACCATCACGCCTATGATGATTAGAAGGAGCCCCCTATGAATATCGAAAAACACAAAGCAACGCGTATTATGAAGGAGATTGTCTCCTATTTCTTAGACAATGGCCTCAATGATTTTAACCTAGACTTTAAGGCTAGCAACCAAGTCATTGAAATGACCGTCCAAGCGCCCTGTCAGGCCGAACCCGCTAGCTTCCAAGAGCTACTCAAGGATCTGCAAAGCCCGCGGGAGATCGAAGTGGACGAATACTTCAATGCCCTCCTGGGTAGTCACTGCACCGGCCATGACTACAGCTTCCTGGGTAAGGCCATTGATGAAGCCCAGGGTGGCTTCCAAGACGGCGTCTTGACCCTTACCATCAGACGTTACAAAATCAAATAATTTAGTCACTAGTAGAAAGGATTGTTTCCCCCATGGAATTTCTCCGCATGCCAGCTTATCAACTCTTCTTACATCCGATTACGGGTGGTGCCATCTGGGGCTATGTGCTCGCCATGATTTATCTGCGCTATGTCCGTCGCTTCCCACAATACAAGCCGCACTTCTACAGTGCCTTGGCTATCTTGATTTATGTGGCACCTCTCTTCTTAACCCAGCACATCAGCATCACTCATGGTGTGACCTGCGGATTGGCCTATGTCCTGACCCGTCTCTATGACTATGACCGGTCACAAGTTGCTAGATAAATAGACATGAGCCCCCTTGGGGGCTCTTTTTTTGTGGCTAGCCTGATAAGATTTGAGGCAAAAATATTTTGGGGCATTTTAGCTTTATCTCAAGATTTTTTGGCTATCTATTGATATGGCGGCAGTTATAGGTATCTTTATAAACTTCTTGGTTTTCAGTTTTTTGATGCGAGTTGTGGTTAACCACAACTCGATGCCAAATATTGATTAGCAAGATTGTGCGAGTTTAGGGGTCGGCGTCTATCAGCCCTGAGGGGCTTTGGGCTTTGACTCTAAAGTAGTTAGCTGGCAGCGCCAGGCTTCCGCCTGGCTAGGCCATTTTCAGCAAAAATTATTTTGGCCATTCTACATTTCTAGCCATATTATTCCGATAAACATTGATAGCACAGCAATAATAGACACAACCATCACTTTCTTGCTTTTCAGTATCTTTATGCGAGTTCGGGTTAACCCGAACTCGACGTAAAATGTTGAAAAGCAAGATAATTAAATTCTCGGTGTTTGTGGCGAGAACTCGTGATTGTCTTTCGGCATTAAAACCTAAAGTGGGTATTTGGAGCTGGACCGGCTCTAGCCTGGCTAGGCCAGTCTTCCAACAGATTTCTCTCCGTCCGACCCCTCTTTTGTCCCAAACATGAGCCTTGTCTCCGCTAAAAAATACTTGGGATAGTTTAAGTTTCTCAATGTTTTCTACACTTCCATATTGAGATACAGGCAACGGTGCCTTTGCCTATGACTTTCTTGCTTTTCAAGATTACCCACCCAGTTCGGGTTAACCCGAACTGGGCCTAAAATATTGAAAAGCAAGATGACGACACACCGCCCTCCAGTCTCCTAGAAATCGTCCCTTTTCTTTCCTTGAAGGTCCTGAATCTTCAAGGTATAATGATAGAGACACTGATAGAAAGGAATCGCATGCTATGATTCTACTACAAGCCAATGACCTGGCTCGGCGCTTTGCCGATGACACCCTCTATGAAGGGGTCTCCTTCAATATCCAAACTCAAGACCGTATTGCCCTAGTTGGCCGTAATGGGGCCGGCAAGTCCACCCTGATTAAGCAAATCATGGGCGAGGAGCCTATCTCGGACGGTTCCATCACCAAGGCCAAGGGCCTAAAAATCGGCTACCTGGCCCAACATGTTCGGACCGAATGGAATGACAGCCTATCCATCTGGGATACCATGTTAGCGGTCTTCCAGGAGACTTTGGCCCTGCGCCAGACAGCTGAAGAGGCCGCCATGCGACTAGCTGAGCTGTCAGACGACACCCAAGCGCCAGCCTACCAGGCTGCCTTGGAGCGTTACGACCAACTCCAGGAAGCCCTAACCCAACGCAATGCCTATGCCATTGAGTCCGATATCCGGACGGTCTTACATGGTTTTCGTTTCTACGAAACTGACTATGCCACACCGGTCAGCCAATTGTCTGGGGGACAACGGACCCGCCTGGCCCTGGCTCGCATCCTACTCATGGACTATGACCTACTGATTCTGGACGAGCCGACCAACCACTTAGACATGACTACCCTAGCCTGGTTAGAAACTTACCTGACTGGCTACAAGGGCGCCCTTCTCCTGGTTTCCCACGACCGTTATTTCCTGGATAAGGTGGTCAACCAGGTCCTAGAACTGCGCCATCATCGTCTCCACACCTACAAGGGCAATTACAGCTACTATGTGGAAGAGAAGGCTCTGCGTCTGGCGGCTGAAGAGAAGGCCTATGCCGCCCAACAAGCCACCATTCAAAAACTCGAAGACTTCGTCCAACGCAACCTGGTGCGGGCTTCAACGACCAAACGGGCCCAAAGTCGCCGCAAGCAGTTGGAGAAAATGGACCGCCTAGACAAGCCTAAGCAAGACAAGCAGGCGCCCCGCATCCAGTTCCTGGCCGCCAAGGACTCTGGTGAAGATGTCCTCGCCGTCGACCATTTGGCGGTGGGCTATGAGGCAACGCCTGTCGCCCAGGACCTCAACCTCCATGTCCGACGCCAAGAAGCCATCGCCCTAGTGGGACCTAACGGGGTCGGCAAGACCACCCTGCTCAAGACCCTGATTGGCCAGCTGCCTGCCCTGGCAGGGACCTATCGCTTTGGTGCGGGCGTCCAAATCGGCTACTACGACCAGAACCTGGTCTTGCCTGACGAGAACTTGACCGTCTTAGAAACTCTCTGGCTGGCTCATGACACCACCGACGAGAAGGTCATTCGAACCATTTTAGGTAGCTTCCTCTTCTCGGGCGATGATGTCCTCAAGAAGGTCGCCATGCTGAGCGGGGGCGAGAAGGCCCGGCTCAGTCTAGCCCTGCTAGCCACCGAGCACGACAACACCCTGATTCTGGACGAACCGACCAACCACTTGGATATTGACAGCAAGGAAGTTCTGGAAGATGCCTTGATTGCCTTCGATGGCACCCTACTCTTCGTCTCCCACGACCGCTATTTCATCAACCGATTGGCGACGCAAGTAGTTGAAGTCACCCCGCAAGGCGTCAAGACCTACCTAGGCGACTATGACTACTATCAAGAGAAGAAGGCCGAAGAAGCCTTAATTGCCCAGAGCCAAGCTAGCGAGGCAAGCACTGAACCTAAGGCGACCAATTCAGCTAATCCGGCCCAACAAGACTATCAAGCCATGAAAGAAGCCAAGCGTCAACGCCGCCGCTTAGAAGAAGCCGTGGATCAGGCAGACGCCAGCCACGCCCAATGGGAAGCACGCATCGCCCAACTCCACTCCCAGATGGAGACGGCTGCCTTGGCCAATGACCAGAGCCAGCTAGCCCAGCTCCACCAAGACCTGCAAGAGGCTGAAGCTGCCCAACTTGAGGCCTTAGAAGCCTGGGAAAGCGCCAGCCTGGCCTTGGAAGACTTTCTAGCCTAAGTTTAGCATTTGCCCAATATATCATATATGATATATCGGGAAATCAAAAAGGCACTGAGACTTAAATCTCAGTGCCTTTTTTTCATTGGCTTAAATCGATTTAGTGGCCCTTAGTACGCAAACTTTGGCCCTCAAGAAGAAAAAAATAGCCCAGCTTATAAGAATAAGCCAGGCTTAGCATTGAGGGTCAGTGGACTAAAGTTTTTTTGTAAATAAAGCGGATAGGCGGCCGCCCCAATCATGGCCGCATTGTCTCCACAGAGGGATAGAGGCGGAATCAGAACTTCAAGCTCAGGATAGCGACTGGCCAATTCTTGACTAAGCCGTTTGCGGAGCCCACTGTTGGCAGCCACACCCCCGGCTAGAATAAATTGCTTAACTGGATATTGCGCCAAAGCCTTGAGGGTCTTACCCACCAAGACATCGACAACCGCATTCTGGAAGCTAGTAGCCAAATCAGCTGTCACCAGCTCCTGGCCTCTCTGCTTGGCATTATGCACCAGGTTCATGACCGCGCTCTTCATACCACTGAAGCTGAAGTCCAAGTTATCTTCTTGCAGCATGGCCCGTGGTACTGGATAGGTGTCCTGACCCTGATGGGCCAAGGCATCCACATGCTTGCCGGCCGGATAAGGCAGGCCCAGCAAGCGCCCCACCTTATCATAGGCTTCGCCGACCGCATCATCCTGGGTCTCCCCCACGACTTGATAGCTTGCATGCTCAGGCATATAAACCAACTCGGTATGGCCGCCTGAAGCAATCAGGGCCAGCAGCGGAAAGGCTAGTGGCTGCCCGATTTGACTGGCATAGATGTGGCCGGCCAAATGATTGACCGCAATCAAAGGCTTGTCATGGACCAAGGCCAAGGTCTTGGCGGCCGTAATCCCGACTAAGAGGGCGCCGACTAGGCCCGGCCCCTGGGTCACCGCAATGGCATCAATGTCCTGCCAAGTGACGCCTGCTTGTTCTAGGGCCAGACGGGTGACCTGACTGATTTGTTCCACATGGTGGCGGCTGGCTACCTCTGGCACCACCCCGCCAAAGCGGATATGGCTTTGGACCTGGGAAGCCACTACATTGGCTAAGATGGTCTGGCCGTCTTCGACAATGGCCACACTGGTCTCATCGCAAGACGATTCAAAGGCCATAATCCGAACTTTTTGACTCATGAAGGCTCTCCCTCCTTTTCTGATCGACTTAGTAATTTTTGCATAATGACCGCGTCATCCACCGGATTTTGATAGTAACGCGGCCGAACGATTAAGGTTTCAAAGCCGGTCTGCTGGTAGAGGCCCAAGGCCGCTGCATTAGCCTGTCGCACTTCCAAGAAGACATGGCGAATGCCCCGATGGGCCAGTTGATTTAAGACGAAGTCTAGGAGTTGGCGCCCCAGGCCTTGGCCCCGTAAGTCGGGTTGGATATAGACTAGGTTAAGGGTGGCTTCATCCAAGACATGGTGTAATCCGACATAGCCTAGGACTTGATCATGGTCTAGCAGCAGGTAATACTCGGCCTGGTCCAGTTGGAAGTCGTCCCGACTCTGAGCCTCATTCCAGTGCAAGGCCTGATTGCCTTCAATAATGACCTGACGGAAGGCCTCGGGTAGCTGGGCGCCGGTGAAGGGCACCACCTGATAATGTTTACTGTCCATGCCGACACCTCCTATTGCTGACAGTCATAGACCATGAAGAGGGCATCCTCCTGCATGGTGTGGTAGTAGTTGGGCACTAGGCGCTCAATTTCAAAGCCTAGCCCCTGGTAAAGGGTTTGAGCGGCCTGATTAGTCGCCCGAACCTCTAAGGTCACCCGCCGACTACCGATTTGGCCGACGCAACGACACCAGCGTTGCACCAGGCGGCGGGCATAGCCCTGGCGCCGAAAGCGCGGGTGGATGAAGAGATGGCTGATGTGGGCGGTCTTTTGCTGGCAACGGCCCGAAATCAGGCCCTGAATATGGCCATCGATTTCTAGCACCCAGTAGATGGCGTAGAGATTATAGCGGAAGTCGGTCCGGAAATCCTTGAGGGTCCAGGCCAGAAAGCCGTCGTAGCAGAGCTCTTCCAGGGCCACTAGCTCAGGCAAATCCTCTTCGACTAATTGACGTAAGTAAGCCCCCGCGCCCAAGGGCTGGGGCGGGAACTGGCTGATGTCAAGCGCCGCATGACGCTTTGGTGGCGTCTGACTCGCTTCTTCAGGCTTGCGGCCTAGCACCCGCTCCTGCCAGAACTCACGAATAATAGTGGATAAGTGCTGCATTGTCGACACTGGTGCCTCCTTCTTTGGCTAGCCATTCCTGTTCCGCCAGGGTCAAATGGCCATAAACAGGCTCCAAGAGGGCCGGCTCTGCCACCCGCTCATGGGCGACTTGCTGGAACTTGTCGGTATGAGGATAGGCGGCCCAACCTTCCACCGTCTTAAGGCTGACATCTGGCAAGGCTTGGCCAAAGGCCTCAGCGAAAGGCGCCAGATTCTGGCCAATCATCACGACTTGAGCTCCGGTCTGCAAATGTTGGCGGGCTTTAGAGCTCAGCCAAGTCTGCCAATCGGCATGGCAATCCCCTGCCACCGCCACCAGCCCCTGGTCTGTCTGCTGATAGAGGGCGGTGTAGGCTGACAAGCGGCGGGCATCCATGAGGGGAATAATGTAGTCTCCCACTTGAACGCTGGCTTGCGCTGCTAGCAGGGCCAGGGAAGACATCTGATAGAGGGCTAGATCCAGACTGTCCGCCCAGGTTTTAGCCAGGGTCACCCCAATCCGCACGCCAGTATAGGAGCCGGGCCCTACCCCCACATAGAGGCTATCCACGGCTTGGCGGTCCACATTGCAATCCTCCAGCAACTGGGCCACAACCGGCACCAAACGCTCCCCGTGCTGTTTGCCTGCCGCTAAGCTGGTATGCCCTAGCACCCGGTCTGCATCATCTATGACTGTCACTGACAGTGCCTCCGTCGCCGTATCTAATGCAAGCTTGGCCATGCCGCTCGCCTCCTTCTCTGATTTATCACCTATCTATTTTAACACAATGTGACCAGCAACTGAAGAGGCCAACTGGACTCTGTGCTGTCTTTCTAACATTCTTTCCCTAGCCCTTTAGTCGACTTCTAGGACCTGAGACCTGTTCTTAGTCAATAAAGCTTATTGTCGTTCTAACCTACCTATGGTATGATGGCATTAATTAAGATGCCGATAGTAAGGGGACATAAAATGAAGAGGAAAAAATATCTTGTTTGGCTCGATTTTATCTTATTAGCCCTATTCTTGGCCCTAGTCGCCACTTTTTATATCAAACACCAAGAAAAGCAAGCTGCCGTACAAACAGAAATCAGTCAAACACTACATAGTCCCGCTGTACACACGGAGATTGAAGGTTTCTTGCTCAAAGAAGACAAGCAAGCCCTAACGAGTATGGGGAAAATTCAATCCTACGAGATTGACTACTCATCTGCTCAACCAAATCCTATGGGCGGAATCATATTTAACGTCTATATTAATGGAGACCGAGATATCTATGTAAACTTCAACCTGTCGAAACATACGAATAGGGAGGACTCTTCTCAATCCTCTGAAAATAGATTTAGCTATAGCGTATCCATCTCAGAACAATTCCAACAGTTAGTAGGCAAATAATAAGAAAAAGCGTTGGAGCCCTCAGGCTACCAACGCTTTTTTTATCTACTCAATCAATAGACTGGCTTATTTTACTTGTGCTGCTAAGGCATCGTGAACAAATTGTACTTCGGTCCCGATAATGACTTGCACGTTCTTTTTGTTGAGGACACGTGTTGCAACAGCACCGGTAGATTTGATCTTAGCTTCGTCAACCTTGCTAGTGTCAGCTAGGGTTAAACGTAAGCGAGTAGCACAGTGGTCAGTTGCTTCAATGTTGTCCTTGCCACCTAAACCTTCAATTAATAAAGGAATGTTGAAGTCGCTAGCTTTAACGGTCATGTTAGGATCATTTTCAGTAGACTCGTCATCTTCACGACCTGGTGTAGTCAAGTTGAATTTCTTGATTAAGAAGTCGAAGACCAAGAAGTAAACAACGAACATTACCACACCTAAGACAATCAAGAGCCACGGATTGTTAGCCATTGGCAAGCGGCTAGTTAAGATAAAGTCAATCAAACCAGCACTGAAGTTGAAGCCTGCAGTGGCATGTAACAAGGCTGCAATTGTCAAGGATACCCCTGTTAAGACAGCGTGCACTAAGTAAAGAACAGGTGCTAAGAACATGAAGGCGAATTCAAGTGGCTCGGTAATCCCGGTTAAGAAGGAAGCCAAGACAGCTGCTACTAAGAGGGCTGATACAGCTTTTTTCTTGCTGTCTTTGGCGTTGCGGTACATTGCCAAAGCGGCCCCTGGTAAACCAAACATCATGACTGGGAAGAAACCAGCTTGGTACATACCAGTTTGACCTAGAACACCAGTGTTACCCCAGAAGTTCCCGATATCGTTAATCCCAGCTACGTCGAACCAGAATACAGCGTTGAGGGCATGGTGTAAACCAACTGGAATCAAGAGACGGTTGAAGAAACCATAGATACCAGCACCGATAGCACCCAAGCCAACAAATGACTTACCAAAGGCAACTAAAGCACTGAAGACTGCTGGCCATACGAAGAGCAAGACAAGGGCAGCAAGTGATGCTACAAGACCTGCCATGATTGGCGCAGAACGACGACCGCTGAAGAAACCTAGAGCGGTTGGTAATTTAACATCTTTGAAACGGTTGTACATTTCCCCACCGATGATCCCTGATAAGATCCCGATGAAGGCGTTAGTGCTCTTAGAGAAAGCCAAAGCCACTTCTTCTGGTTTTACCCCTTGTAATTGAGCCACAACATCCTTAGATAGAATAGTCGTGATAATTAAGAAGGCTACCAAACCACTGAGACCGGCTGCCCCGTTCTTATCTTTGGCTAAACCAACAGCCAAACCAACGGCGAATAAGAGCGGAATTTTATCGATTAAGACTAAACCTGCTTGAATCAAGAAGACTGCTACTGGGTTAGTCCCGGTTTGGCCTGGAACACCTAGACCAGCAGGGCTAATCCAGTAACCAATCCCCATTAAAATGGAAGCCACTGGTAAAATGGCAACAGGTAGCATCAAAGAGCGACCCATTTTTTGTAAATATGACATCATTGTTTTTTCCTACTTTCTATCTATCTTAATACTGATTGTCCCATACGGAAATAAGTATGCCGCTTCCCTCTAATTGCTAGCGACAAGGCCAGAATATTCTCTGGATCTGGCATGCGTCCGTAGGAACCATCGCCAATGTGATGAATATCTGTACCCACGCGTTTGTTGGCTAGCGCAAATTCGCGAATGGTCCCACTATCGGCACTTTCCTGACTGGTGCCAATGGTTGAGATAACTAAACCGCCCAAGTCCTTGACCTGATCGGCAATCCGCGCCACCTGGTCTTCTCTGACTCCTGGCACGGTCCCCACACTTGGAATCAAGACGCCATCTGCACCTGCTGCCATATAGGCTAACAAATGCGCTTCAGAGACCACCTTCTCGCCGGTCCCGGCACTGTGCATCTTACCTGCAAAGACCAGTCCCTTGAAATGCTGCTTAGCTAGCCGCACCGTGGCTTCAATGGCTTGATGACTAACCCCTGTCGAAGGGTTACCCGTCAAGACCAAGAAATCAAATCCCTCTCGGTTAGCGGCTTGGAAGTTCTCTACGGTGGCACGTCGGCCCTCCGGTAGGTCAATCCAATCTTCTAGCGCTTCAGCACTTGGGTCAACCGGTTCTAAGTTCAAGCCCATAGGTCTACCGGTTAATTCCTTGAGGTAGGCAATGGGCGCGTCCATTGCAGGCAAACTATGGATAAATTTGGTGGATAGATCATATTCATTCAATAATAGCATATCCGCACTAAATGCCCGCATCATCTCCGCATTGCTCACCCCTTCAATTAGCGGCGCCTTGGTGACTACTGTTTCCGCCAAGATAATACGGCCTTCGCTGGCCTTAATGGCTTGTTTTAGTTCCGCGGCTGTCAAAGTTTTGACCTCACTGGCTGTGCAAGACAACAAACGTTTATGAGCCATGCTTCTCCTCCTTTCCAGATATTTTTAAACGCATTCATTCATACGTCTTGCCTTCATTATAGTCCTGAAACCCCTTAATGTAAAGCCTTTCTGCCCTAAATCCAGCATATCACTAATTGAGATAAATTTCAGCTTAATTTTGACTATCATTCTTAAAGGCAACACTTGGGCGATAAAACTATAAGCTATCTAATCCGCACTATTATGACACTTTTTTGTCTAGTCCAATTACAAAAATAAGGTTAGGACAAAATCCTAACCTTATGGGCTTATTGATTAAATTGGCTTTGATAGAGCTCGTAGTAGAAGCCCTTGGCTGCCAAGAGACTGT
The DNA here is from genome assembly GCF_057275535.1 of Abiotrophia sp. Classification (NCBI taxonomy): domain Bacteria; kingdom Bacillati; phylum Bacillota; class Bacilli; order Lactobacillales; family Aerococcaceae; genus Abiotrophia; species Abiotrophia sp. The sequence continues at coordinate 77,950 of NZ_DBHIRJ010000008.1, read as the reverse complement.
CGTGATTGCCTTGTTCTACAATCTGGCCATCACGTAAGACCAGAATCTTATCGGCTTCCTGAATGGTTGACAGACGATGGGCAATGACGAAGCTGGTCCGGCCCTCCATCAAGCGACTCATGGCCTTCTGAATGAGGAGCTCCAGACGGGTATCCACTGACGAGGTGGCCTCGTCCAGAATCAGAATCTTAGGATCTGCCAGCAAGGCCCGGGCGATTGTCAGCAGTTGCTTCTGCCCCAAGGAGATATTGCTGGATTCCTGGTTCATCTTCATATTGTAACCACCCGGCAAGGTCCGAATAAAGTGGTCTACGTTGGCGGCCTTGGCTGCTTCCACGATTTGTTCGTCAGTAGCGTTTAAGTTACCGAAACGCAGATTTTCCTTAATGGTCCCTTCATAGAGCCAAGCATCCTGGAGCACCATACCAAACTGCTGGCGCAATTCCTGACGTGGCAAGTCCCGGATATCCAGGCCATCTACTAGAATAGCCCCCTGGGTCACATCATAGAAGCGCATGAGCAAGTTAATCAGGGTTGTCTTACCAGCACCCGTTGGCCCGACAATGGCAATCATTTGGCCTGGTTCAACTTCTAGGTTGAAGTTACGAATCAAAGGCTTATCTTCCTGGTAGTGGAAGGCCACGTCCTGGAAGCTGACCCGTCCGGTCAACGGCCCTGCCAAATGAGCCTTAGCACTCACCACTTCTTCGGGCGCATCCATCAATTCTATAATCCGGTCCAGGGAAGACTTAGCTGACTGCAAAGCACCGGTCAACTGGGTGATCGTCTGAATAGGTTGGTTGACCTGCCAGACATACTGGACGAAGGCTTGCAGGTTCCCGATAGTCAGCACCCCTTGCAAGACAGCCAAGCCCCCTAGCAGCGCTAGGAGCAAGTAGGTCATATGAGAGATGAAGCCTACCAGCGGCATGACCATAGAAGACATGATAGTGGCCTTAAAGCCTACTTGTTGTAGGTTGCGGGTAATATCATAGAATTCCTGGGTGGATTGTTCTTCCCGGCCATAGAGCTTGATGACATTGAAACCCGTTAGGTTCTCCTGGACAAAGCCATAGAGGCGACCTAAGGCGTCGGCCTGGCCCTTGAAATAAGGCTGAGATAGAACCAGGACCTTCTTAGCCACCCAATAAGAAAGGGGCATGGAAATGATAACCACTAGGGCGAGGGTAACATTGAGCCAAATCATCATGGCAATCACCAAACCAAGGGTGAAGACGGCATTGACAATTTGGAGCAGGCTCTGTTGCAAGGCATTAGAAACGGACTCCACATCACCGGTCATACGGCCCAAGAGGTCACCAAATTGATGTTGGTCCACATAGGAGACCGGCAGGCGGTTGAGCTTCTGATTCATGGCCTGACGCAGATCCCGAGTAGTCCCTTGGACGGCATTAGTGATGGCCACGTTGGCTAGGTAGGAAGACACCTGATAGGTCAAACCACGGAAGAAGTAGATGACCAGAATCCAGCCAATATAGGCGTAATTAAGGCTAGCGCCCGGCACCTTTTGCAGGATGGCCACACTACCCCGCGAGATTTCTGTCAGGGCCAAACCCCAAATGAAGGGTTCCAAGACGGAGGCAATGTCGCTCACAATGGTCAAGAGGATTGCCCAGAAATAAGACAAGCCATAAGGCTTCATATAAGGCAGGAGGCGCTTGATACTGGATACTTTTTTATTCATCTTACATGGCCTCCTCATCTAGACTGGCTTGCTTAAGCTGAGAATTGGCGATATCACGGTAAATCTCGTTGCTAGCCATTAATTCTTGGTGGGTCCCGCGACCCACGATTTCACCCTTGTTGAGGACGATGATTTGGTCAGCATTCATAATGGTCCCCACGCGCTGAGCCACGATCAAGACGGCGGCCTCTTGGGTCACTTCCTTGAGTCGCTTACGCAGTTGGGCGTCAGTCTTATAGTCCAGGGCCGAGAAGGAATCGTCGAAGATATAGATATCAGGACGCTTGACTACGGCACGGGCAATAGACAAGCGTTGCTTCTGACCCCCTGACAGGTTGCTGCCACCCTCTTCCAGGAAGGCTTCATAGCGTTCTGATCGGCTATGAATAAATTCCCGCGCCTGGGAGATATCGCTGGCCTTCTCCAACTCGCCTTCGCTGGCATTCCATTTACCATAGCGCAAGTTCTCGCCGATAGTCCCGGTAAAGAGCAGGGACTTCTGCGGGATAAAACCAATCTTCTGGCGCAAGGCCTTGAGGTTGTAGTCGCGGACATCGACGCCATCCACCAGAATCTTACCTAAGGTGACATCATAGAAGCGCGGAATGAGTTGCACCAGAGAGGACTTACCACTCCCGGTCGACCCGATAAAAGCGATGGTCTGGCCAGGCTTAACTTCAAAGCTAATATTATGAAGAACCGGGCTCTCCGTCTCACCTGGATAGGCAAAGGTCACATTCTCGAAGCTTAGATAACCTCGCGTTTCCGTCTCGGTCACCCCATCCGGATTTGGATCAATAGAAATGGGTAGATCCATGACCTCCTGCAGCCGGGCTGCCGATACAGCCGTCCGCGGATACATCATGAAGAGGTTGGCGAAGAGCATGAAGGAGAAGAGAGCATGGAAGGCATACTCTACAAAGGCTACCAGATTCCCCACTTGGAGCGAACCCTGAGCGATTGGCTCCAAGGCAAACCAAACAATGGCCACAATCATCCAAATCAAGATATGGACGAAGAGTGGGTTGGCCCAGCCCATTAATTTGAAGAGACGGGCTGAGGTCTCGGTATAGGATTGGTTTTGCTCATCGAAGCGTTTCTCTTGGAAATCCTCGCGCGCAAAGGCCCGGATAACTCGCAAACCGGATAGGTTCTCACGGGCATACTGGTTAATCTTATCCAGCGTCTTCTGTTGTTGCTTAGACAGGGGCGTCGATTTTCTGGCCAAAAACCAGATGGACATGGCTAGCGGTGGCACCGCCAATAAAATCAACCAAGCCAGGGACGGGCTGGTTACCAGAATCATGACCATGGAAGATGCTATCATAAAGGGGGTAATCATCCCCAGACGCAGACTTTGGTCGGCAAACTGCATGAGCGCGAAGGCATCCGAAGTTATCCGGGTTACCAAACTGGAAATCCCAATCTGCTCATATTCATGGTGGGAGAACTGCTGGATTTTGTCATAAAGATCATTACGCATCTCCCGAATCATCTCGGTCGTCAGCTTGCTGGCGGTGTAGGAGAGCAGGATACGCCCCGCCACCCCGGCCAGAATCAAGAGGAACATGATGACAGACCAGTAGTAGAGTCGGCTGGCATCGTGAGGTAGGATGGCTTCATCTACCATCCGGGCTAGGATGGTTGGCAGGCCCAAGTTAACTAAGACAAAGAAAAAAGCCCCTAAGAAATCTAGAAACAAGAGCTTGGGATGCTTGCGTAAATAACGCCAAATGTACTGCATATAGAACCTCCTTTTTGTTGTTGATTGATTAAAATTCAAAAAATAGAGGCATCGACCGACCGGTCCTGCCTCCATTTATCTGCTTAATCCGCTTCTTATAAAGCTTTCTTAGCTTGTTCTACTAAAGCAGTGAATGCTGCTGCATCGTGAACTGCTAAGTCAGCCAACATTTTACGGTTCACTTCAACGCCAGCTTTCTTCAAGCCGTTCATTAAGACGCTGTAGCTGATCCCGTTCATACGAGCTGCCGCGTTGATACGGGTAATCCATAAACGACGGAAGTCACGTTTTTTCTGACGACGGTCACGGTAAGCATACATGTAAGATTTCATTACTTGTTGCTTAGCGGTCTTGAATAAGAGATGTTTGGCACCGTAGTAACCTTTAGCTAATTTTAATGTACGTTTACGACGTTGACGGGTAACGTATCCACCTTTAACACGTGGCATAGTAAATTCCTCCTTGGTTCTTCTCTAGTATTATAATTGCGAAATTTGTTGTTTAATACGTTTGTAGTCTGAATTAGATACTAAGTCAGCTTGACGTAATTGACGACGTTGTTTCTTAGTTTTACCATGGAAACGGTGGCTAGTGAAAGCGTGTGAACGTTTCAATTTACCTGAACCAGTCTTCTTAACGCGTTTTGCTAAACCGCGGTGTGTTTTTTGTTTTGGCATGGGAATTCCTCCTATAAAAAGATTAGTCTTGTTGCGCCACTTGGGCTAATGGGGCTAGCACGATGAACATGCTGCGACCTTCCATTTTTGGTCGAGCTTCAACCGTTGACACATGGCTTGTGTCATCAATGAAGTCTTCCAATACGTCTTGACCCAATTCCTTGTGGGTGATGGCCCGCCCGCGGAAACGAATGCTGGCTTTGACCTTGTCACCGTGTTCGAGGAACTTGATGGCCTGGCGTAATTTGGTTTGGTAATCATGGTCTTCGATACCAGGAGAAAGACGAACTTCTTTGACGGTTACAATCTTCTGATTCTTACGTTGTTCCTTTTCCTTCTTCTGCATCTCATAACGGTATTTACCGTAGTCCATAATCCGAGCAACAGGTGGCTTGGCATTTGGTGAGACAAGTACTAGGTCAAGTCCGAAAGATTCTGCAATAGTGAGCGCATCATTAAGTGATTTGACTCCGATTTGTTCACCATTGTCTCCAATCACACGTAATTCACGTGCGCGGATATCTTCGTTAATGATCATTTCTTTAACGATGGTAGTCCACCTCCAGTTAGATTTCGAGCCTTACAAGAAAAAAACTAGCTTGTGTACACAAACTAGCCGCTACTTATCCCCGCACCGAAGCGCAAAGGAAATTCTCTATCGGCCAAGCACCTAAGGGGATTGGCGAGAAACGGCTGGTTTCTACTTGTTTTACTCAACTACGATAGTATAGCACAGCTTAGACCGGGATGCAAGGGGAAATTTTTTGTTTTTGCCGGCTTCTTAGTTAGGTTGTGGGGCGCGGGCGCGTGACTTTTCGGAGCTTTTGGCTAGGTTGCTGTACTTTTCTGAGGAGCTAGTGGTCCACAACTTTTCCTAGCTTTTGACCCGGTTTTGGCTCTTTCCCAGGGAGCTAGTGGTCCACTTTGAAGAGTGGACCACTGGCTCAAGGCTTTTCGGAGCTTTTGACCCCTTTTCGGCGCTTTCCCAGGAAGCTAGTGGTCCACTCGACGGAGTGGCCCACTGGCTCACGCCACACTAGATCTTGCGAAACTTTGGCCTAGTTTTGGCTGTCAAAGTTGCCTTGTCTAGACCGGGCATTGGCACAGTTTAGCTAAGCTGTTTTAGCTATAGAGCAGGCGCCAACCAAGTTAGCACCCTAACACCTCAAGGAACAGGCAGAAACACTATATATAGTTGTGGAACAAGTTTATAAACACTATATATAGTGTGAAGTATATTGACTTTACACCTAGACTAGGGTAGCATAGGCTTTGAGGTGATAAGTATGAATCCACAAATTAGAGCGGCCCAAGATATTCAAGCTGCAGTTGACCGCCTGCACCAACAGGAGTCAAGTATTGTTAACGAGAATGCCAACAAGGATAGCCAAGTCTACAACACCCAACGAGACTTGACTGCCAGGCATCGTTGCTAAAGCCATCGGCATTGGCATGTTGCCGGAAGCAGTCGCCCTAGCCCATTTGAACGGCGACTTGCACTATCATGATTTAGACTACCATCCCTACCAGCCTATGACCAACTGCTGCCTGATTGATTTCAAAACCATGTTCAAGCTAGGCTTCAAGATTGGCAATGCAGAAGTCGATTCCCCTAAATCCATCCAGACCGCCACCGCCCAAATGGCGCAGATCATTGCCAACGTGGCGTCTAGCCAGTACGGGGGTTGCAGTGCCGACCGTATTGACGAGGTGCTGGCGCCTTACGCCCAACTCAACTACGAGAAGCATCTCAAGCTGGCGGAAGATTGGATCCCCGACACCACCCAACACCATGACTTTGCTACGGCTCGGACTAAGAAAGACATCTATGACGCCATGCAGAGTCTGGAGTACGAGATTAACACCCTCTATACCTCTCAAGGCCAGACGCCCTTTACTACCTTGGGTTTCGGCCTGGGAACTTCCTGGATTGAACGCGAAATCCAACGCGCCATCCTTAAGGTTCGTCTGGGCGGTATTGGCAAAGAGAAAAGAACGGCTATCTTCCCTAAGCTAGTCTTCTCCCTTAAGCGCGGCGTCAACCTAGCTCCCAAAGACCCCAACTATGACATCAAGGAGCTAGCCGTCCGTTGCGCCACCAAGCGCATGTATCCCGACGTCCTCATGTATGACAAGCTAGTCGAGCTGACTGGTAGCTTCAAGGCGCCTATGGGCTGTCGCTCCTTCCTGCAAGGTTGGTGGGACGAGCATGGTCAGGAAATCAATGCCGGCCGTATGAACCTGGGCGTGGTGACCCTTAACCTACCCCGGATTGCCCTCGAGAGCCAAACTCTGGATGAGTTCTGGCAGCACTTAGAAGCCAAATTAGAGATAGCTCGTCAGGCCCTCTGCTACCGCATCGAGCGGGTCAAGGAGGCCAAACCTTTCAATGCGCCTATCCTCTATCAACACGGGGCTTTCGGTCGCAAGTTGAGTCGTGACGGCAAGGTCGACGACCTCTTCCGCGACAAGCGGGCCACCATCTCCCTAGGCTACATCGGCCTCTATGAAGTGGCTACCCGCTTCTTCGGTCCCGACTGGGAGACGGATCAAGAGGCCAAAGCCTTTACTATCGACATTGTCAAAAAGCTCTACCAACACACCCAAGACTGGGGCAATCAATACGGCTACCACTTCTCCGTCTACGCGACGCCGAGCGAGAGCCTGACTGATCGCTTCTGTCGTCTGGATTTAGAGCGCTTTGGCTCGGTGCCCGACATCACGGACAAGGGCTACTATATGAATAGCTTCCACTACGATGTCCGCAAGAAGCCGACGCCTTTTGAGAAGATTGATTTTGAAGCGGCCTATCCGCCTTATTCTTCAGGTGGTTTCATCCACTACTGCGAGTACCCTAATATGGTTCAGAATCCTAAGGCTCTGGAAGCCGTCTGGGACTTCGCCTATGACCGGGTCGGCTATCTGGGCACCAATACACCAATTGATAAATGTTTTGAATGTGGCTACGAAGGGGACTTTAACCCGACCGAACGGGGCTTCGAGTGTCCTTACTGCAAGAACCGCAATCCCGAGACCTGCGACGTGGTCAAGCGGACCTGTGGTTACCTAGGCAACCCTCAGGCTAGACCTATGGTGGCTGGGCGTCACAAGGAAATTGTGGCCCGGCAGAAACACCTGACCATCCGCATTAAGTCCTCCGACAAAGGCCCGGACCCAGCTGACGACAAGGAGGTCTAGCCATGGCCATTCCTGAGACGACTACCAAGGTGGCCGACTACAAGCCCTATAACTTCGTGGACGGCGAAGGCGTTCGTTGCAGCCTCTATGTCAGTGGCTGCCACTTCGCCTGCCCGGGTTGCTACAACAAGGTGGCCCAGAACTTCAACTACGGCACTCCCTACACAGAGGAACTTAAGGAAAGAATCCTGTCCGACCTAGGCGCCAGCTACTGTCAAGGCCTGACCCTACTGGGCGGCGAACCCTTTCTCCATACGGCAGTCCTGATTGACCTCTGCCAGGAAGTCAGACGGCGCTATGGCCACAGCAAGGATATCTGGTCCTGGACAGGCTATGACTGGGAGGAACTCATGCAGGAGACGCCGGACAAGTTGGAACTCCTGTCCTATGTCGATATTCTGGTCGACGGTCGTTTCATTCAAGAACAGTTAGACCTGACCCTGCAATTCCGGGGTAGCCGCAACCAGCGCATCATCGACGTCCCCCAGTCCCTGGCGACCGGCCAGGTTGTCATCTGGGACAAGTTAATCCGCTAAACACTAGACGATTTTTTGAAAGCACCCCATAAGTTGGATTTTAATTGTCCAACTTATGGGGTGCTTTTCATTTGATTGACTGTTTCTCAAGTCCTTATCTTCCATTATAGAAACTGGGATTTTTTAACCCTTAATATTATAGTTTAATGCAGAGTGTCGCGATATAGTCATTTCCATAATGTGATAATCTATTTCTTTTATCGCATGATTCATAAAAATCGATCATGGCGAGACCATTTTTAAGTTGTCCTCTAATCTGACTTTCTAAGGTATGGCTAAATTCATAGCCATATGCTGGATCTATGGTTATTTTGCCTTCCGCTTCAAGCTCTTTTGAATTAAAAGGTAGTGCAAACTTCAAAAGTAATTCCTCATCGGGTTTGTCCCATACAACGTCCGCATCATACATGTAGATCCAAGGATTCATAAATCCGACCATTAAGAGCCCACCCTTTTTCAATACTCGAGCGGCTTCTTTATACATGTTTTCTAAATCTTCTATATATACATTTGAAACTGGATTAAAAATAATATCAAAAGTTTCATCTTCAAATGGAAATGCTTTTGTCATATCGCCTTGAAGAGTGTTGATTTTTAAGCCTTCTCTTTTAGCAACCATCTCGTCTCTTTCTAATTGTGATTTAGAAAAATCCATGATGGTGACATCATAACCTTTGACAGCAAAAACTGGCCCCTGCTGGCCACCACCACAAGCTAAACCTAATATCTTTTTCCCCTTGGCTTTTTCAAACCATTCTGTCGGAACTTTTTTCCCAACAGTTAAGGCAACAGAAATTGGATGCTTTCTAGCTTCTTCTAATGCTTCATGTGTCAATGGCTCAGTATAGGCATTTTTTACCTTATTCCATCGATCTTCATTTAATTTTATATAATTGTTCATCTTCTGATCTCCTCGTTATTTTGTGCTATTTCGACTTAAGCATTAGATCCTTTTCCCCTGTCTATAGATCACGCCTGTTCAATTCATATTCTGCAAGCCTGGCTAGTCCATCGCTTTTTTAATTATCTTATCGGTGTTGGGCGTTGAGCCAGTGGAAGACATCCTGATAGGACTGGCCGGCCACTTGGACCTGGGCCTTGCCACCGCCGCTGGCATTATCGGCCTCAAAACCACTCAAGCCTGGGCTTTGGCGAATGACTTCTGGGTCTTGCACGCCCTGGACCTGCTGATTGAAGAAGGGAATCCAGGAGAAATGGCCGGAATAGCGCATCTTAGGCAAGTCTTGACCTTGCACCGATTGGAAGAGGGACAGCCAGATATTCTGCCCACCCGCATCGACTAGGTCCTTGTAAATCGGCAAGACATAGGCATTGGCTGGCACGGTCGGGTCATCCAGGCTATGGACAAACCAAATGGCCTGATCCTTGAGGGCAGCCACCTTGTCCTGGTCGAACCATACTCGCTGAGTCGGCGCATAGGCTTGAATACTGCCCCGTTTCTTAGGGTCTTTGATCAGATAGTGACCGTTGTCCAGGCGCTGGAATTCATAGTAGGAATAGGCCGTTGCCTGGGGCACCAAGCCGGCAAAGTAGTCCGGATAGTGCAGGGCCATGTTGAGCGTCATATAGCCCCCGTTGGAGCAACCCATGAGATGCACCCGATGCGGATCAATCTGGGGATGACTGTCCACGTAGTCCCGAATAACCTGCATGAGGGACTCGGTGTAGCGGGAATGACCCGCCCCCGGCCCATTCAGCCCGTCACCCTCGTCCATCCAGTAGGTCGGCGTCTGCACTGCCAGGACATAGGCGCCCTTAAGCTCGGGCTGGTCAGTCGCCGTAAAAATTTCTTGAACTTGCGGTCGACTGAGAGCCGTCACCTCATTGCCTAGCAGGGCAATGCGAGGATCCTCGCCCCCTTCGGCTTGGCCATGCAACCAAATCAAAAGCGGAAACTTGGCCTGGGACTGGTCCTTGGTAGCTGCCGGCTCAAAGGCTCCATAGTGTAGGGTCTGGCTCTCCTCTTGGCCAGTCAGGGGATTGGTCACCCCGTCTACCTGGACTTGCTCAAATTGATAGCCCGCTAAGTCCGGCAGCTCCAGATGGGGCAGGGCGTCATAGTCTGCCAAGTGAACCTGGGCCGACTTGCCCTCTTGGGTCGTCACCTGCACTGGCCCTACAGCAATGAGATAGCTAGCCTGCCATTGACTAATCAACCGCTCCTGGTTGTAGCCAAAGAGACTACCTAAATCCCAAGAGTCCACCACCAAGTCCAAGGCCAGCCATTGACTGGCTTGTCCCTCTGGCAAGGCCTGGCCCTGCTCGTCGGCTAGATAGAGGGCACTCACTTGGCGCGCTTTGCCTTGAGTGGTGACCTCTAGCTGGGCATCAGGATCCACTGCCGTCACGGCTTGACTGAGCTGAAGGACGATTTTATTAACGGCCGGGCCAAACTCATAGCCCTGGGCCTGAATCTTGGCTTGAACCACCTGCACCTGGTCCGAATCTGCCTGGGCTCGCGCCGCTTGGCTAGTCCACCAGCCCCTAATGACTAATAAGGCACCTAGGCAACCCGCTAGCAGGGACCACCAGTATTTGGCTTTCTTCATGACGACAACCTCCCTTTTGTCTCCTATTCTAGCAGAAAAGCCCGACCCACGCAAAAGCCCCCTTACCAGCCAGTAAGGGGGACTTGATTCTTGATTTAGTCTACTTTGGCTGCCAATTGCAAGGCCAGGCCGATGACATGGTGCATGTCATAGTAGCGGTAGTGGCCCAAACGTCCGGCGAAGGTCACCTGTGGCAGGGACTTAGCCAAGTCAGTATAGGCTTGATAGAGCTTGGTGTTGCGCTCATCATTAATTGGATAGTAAGGCTCATCCCCTCGTGACCAGTTGGCTGGATATTCACGCGTTACCACGGTTTGTGGCTGGCTGCCATACTCGAAGTGTTTGTGCTCAATAATCCGGGTGTAAGGCGTCTCGCGGTCGGTATAGTTAACTACCGCATTGCCTTGATAGTTGGCCTGGTCCAAGACCTCGGTCTCGAAGCGCAAGCTACGGTATTCCAATTCACCCAACTCATAGTCGAAGAACTGGTCGATCATACCCGTGTAGAAAATCTTAGGAAAGGCCGCCAAATAGTGGTCCTTGTCTGCAAAGAAGTCTGTCTCTAGGCGCACTTCAATGTTAGGATGATCCAACATCTTCTCCACAATCTGGGTATAGCCCCCGATTGGAATGCCTTGGTAGCGGTCATTGAAGTAGTTGTTGTCATAGGTCATGCGGACTGGCAAGCGGCGAATGATGAAGGCTGGCAATTCAGTGGCTGCCTTGCCCCATTGCTTCTCGGTATAGCCCTTAATCAGTTTCTCGTAGATATCGCGCCCTACAAGGGACAGGGCTTGCTCTTCCAAGTTGCTTGGCGTCTTGCCTGCCACTTCAGCCCGCTGTTCTTCAATTTTGGCGGCCGCTTCTTCCGGCGTCACCACACCCCAGAGCTTGTTGAAGGTGTTCATATTGAAGGGCAGGTTGTAGATTTCCCCGTGATAATTGGCGATTGGCGTATTGATATACTGGTTGAATTCCGCAAATTGGTTGACATAATCCCAAACGGCCTTGTCGTTAGTATGGAAAATGTGGGCGCCAAATTTGTGAACTTGAATGCCCGCGATTTCTTCCGTATAGATATTGCCCGCCACGTGGTCGCGCTTCTCAATAACTAGGACGCGCTTGCCTTTCTTGGCAATTTCATGGGCAAAGGTAGCGCCAAAGAGGCCGGCACCTACCACTAGATAATCATATGTTTGTGTCATAAGTTTCTCCTTTTCTCCTTGAAAGCGGGCCTATTGGCCTAGTACTTGCTTGATTTGAGCTTGACGCTCAGCCAAGCTAGCCTCATCCACTTGCATCATATAGAGTTCAGCGCCCGGCATAGCGTAAGATGGCAAGCCAGTTGAACCGTGGCCGGTTAGAGCAACTGAGGTAACCGTGTAACTTTGACCGCTCTCCAGTTGCTCGTTAACCAGTTCCATGGCCTTAGCCAGTGGCAGATTGGTTTGCACCGACTGACTCATGCGATCCATGACTTCTTGGGCTTGGAGCAGGGTCTGGCGGCTGCCTAATTTCTTAATCAAGGCGGTAATAACCTTCTCATGGTTCTTGCCGCGGTCATTATCCCCACCTGACAGGGAGTAGCGTTCACGCACGAAGCCTAGAGCTTGGTCGGCATTGAGGTGGAGTTCGCCGACAGGGAAATCGTATTTGCCGTAGAGGGAGGTGAAGGCTTGGTCGTTGTAGACATCGATGCCCCCCACCGTATCGATGATATTGAGGAAGGAGGTGAAGTTGAGGCGAACATAATAGTCGATTGGCGTGTCGTAGAGACGGGCCAAGGTATGCATGGAAGCCTCCACGCCATAGATTCCCGCGTGAGTCAACTTGTCCTTCTGGTCTGCCCCGCCATCCGCAATCGCCACATAGGCGTCACGCGGTGTGGTGGTCAGAAGAATCTGGTGGGTCTTAGGGTTGATAGTGGCGATAACGTTGACGTCTGACCGGGAAACGGAGCTGACTGGCCCGAAGGTATCAATCCCTGAAATGTAGAGGTTGAAAGGCTGGTTCTCAGCTGGTGTCTGGCTAGTTTGCTGGTTTTCCGTCGCTGGCTTAGCCGACTCTTCGGCTACTTCGGTCACATGATTGTACTGATAGAGCTTCTTGATCTTGCTACTGAAGTCGCTGGCCATGCCTTCTAAGAGGGACTCATAACCTGAGTTGAGGACCATGGCTTGAGCCTTACCGTCTAAGAGCTGTTGGTAGGCTGCTAGGTAAGATGGCACTTCCTCAACAGTCACCGTTACCTGGCGTTTGGCCTTGAGGTCATCGACTAAGGCTTGGACATTGTCGCGATCTTGGCCCAGCGGCGCTAGGACCACTTTGCCGTCTAAGGCCGACACATCTGCCACGCCGCCCTCTGCTAGGGTAGCCAGACTCATGGTGAGTTCCTTCTTCTGGGTATTGGTATTGAGTTTGTTGAAGAAGTTGACGGTGGCATTCATTTGGTAGGCGCCGTAGCTAGCCCCTAAAATGACGATCGTGGCTAGGACCAGGGTGGTTTTGCCCAGACGCTTGAGGCCGTTAAGCAGAATCAGGAGCAGTAAGACTGCGCCCAAGCCGCCCAAGACCCAGAACTGGTAGCCGCGCCCGGCCAGAATCTTGTAAGTCAAGAGGAAATAGGCAACCAGGCCACTAGCTACCGCTGCTAAAATAATAAAGAGCCAGTTAATCCGCCAGAGCACTGACTTAGTCCGCCCATGACCATGGCGGGAGTGGCCGTGACGTCGGCCCTTTGAGTGATGTGATGCTGTCATTGTTAAGTTCCTTCCATTAATAGGATATCATTCCATCGTTACTTTTTGCACTAAAAGTTATTATAGCAAAGAATCCGCCCCGGCAAAAGCCCCTAAAAGGCTTTTTTTCTAGCTAGCGGCCTAGGTTTTTGGCCTTTCCATTCTAGCCAGTGGTCCACTCGAAAAAGTGGTCCACTGGCTCTCGACTTTTTCCACGGTTTCCACCTTTTCCGGCCTTTCCACCCGAGCTAGTGGTCCACTCTCTAAAGTAGTCCACTGGCTCACGGCTTTCCCCCCGTTTCCTGCCCTTTTCCGGCCTTTCCAACCGAGCTAGTGGTCCACTCGACGGAGTGGACCACTGGCTCATGACTTTTTCCACGGTTTCGCCCTTTTTCCATGCTTTCCAGCCCAGCTCGCGGCCACTTCCCCAGTTTCCGCCTTTTTCCAGCCCCCTACATAGCCAATGGCCCACTCTTCTGAGTGGGCCATTGGCGCAAAACTATATTAGCGATGAATATCAGTATCTTCCTGGGTCCACTGGGTTTCTAGGTGGCTGACGTAGCGGAAATCTTTGGTATAGAGTTGCATGCGCTGGCGAATAATCTCGTACCAGTCGGCGCCCTCGGTGACCGCGTAGCGATTGTAGTCGGCCATAGGCACCGTTTCGTAGAACTCGGCATTCTCGGCGCCCGTAATATAGATTGGCATGAACTTCGGATCAGTGACGGTTACTTGGCCGTCTTCGTCGCGTTTGAAAGTAACCTCGGTGATGCCCCCTTGCTTATTAGCCGGGTAAATTTGGCCCGACATGAAGCTAGCCTGGGAGTAGATGGCAAAGGTCTGCTTGCCGTTAAACCACTGCATAGGTTGCAAGACGTGCGGGTGGCCGCCCAAAATCAATTTGACGCCAGCATCGCTCAGGGCTTGGAAGACTTGCTCCTGGGTTGGGTCTGGAGTAGTGTCATATTCCTGACCTAGCTGCAAAGTCACCACTACAGCATCGACCTGGTCTTTGAGGGCTTTGACATCTTCTACCATCTGAGGCAGGTCTACCAGGTTAATCAAATAAGGCTGGTCTTCTGGCACGGGCACGCCGTTGGTACCGTAGGAATAGGTCAAGATCCCTATCTTAATGCCATTCTTCTCGATAATGCGCGGGGTATCGTGATCTTCCTGGCTCTCAAAGCTTCCCACATAAGGCATCTGCGCCTCTTTGAGGTTAGCAATAGAGGCTAGCGCACCACGCGCCGAATAGTCCAAGGTATGGTTAGTCCCGTTGGTCACCATGTCCACACCGATGGCCTGAAGGGCCTTGAGAATCTGCTTAGGCGCATTGAAGGAAGGGTAGCCAGTTACCGGATACTGAGGGTTGGCCACAATGACTTCCATATTGGCTAGGGTCACGTCAGCATAGGACATGTAAGGGGCAATCTGCGCCAGCATTGGATAGAAATCATAGGCGCCCCCTGGGTTCTCCCAGCTGATGCCGTCCTTGTGGAGCCGCTCGACCGCTGATTTGTAGAAAGGATTCTTGACGCTGGCCATTTCGCTGACAAATTCATGCAACAAGACATCACCAACTGAGCGCAACTTGAGCTCTCCCTCTTTGCCTTCAAAAGGCGTCTCCTGATCCTTAGCCTTGAGACCTACTAGGGGTTCTGCCAAGACCAAGGGCTTGGGCTCGCTACTAGAGCTCTCACTCACCACTGACTCAGACTCTAGCGTCTGCAAATGATCGTGAGGCTGGCCTGCTAGGAGGCCAATCATGGCGAATCCAGCCACTAGAAAGAGAACAAAGGCAAGTGCTATAAGCTGCGGACGATACTTACTTAAAAACTCTGATTTCATAAACAGGACCCCTTTGTAGGAAGATAAGTGCTATAATTACAAAAATAAGACATTTATATTACATATTTTACATCCGCCCGGTCAACCCCGTCAAGCCATTCCCCTAAAAATATTAGAAAATTTACTTGAATTTTCGTCCTTCACCCGCAAAAGCAAAAAACGGCAGAAGCCTTAGCTTCTACCGTTATAATTTATTCCTAAGCCTTACCGAAGTAAGCTTGAATTCCTTGGACCAGACCCTTAATGAGCTTTTCCTGGTAGGTAGCTTGATTGAGTTTCTTGAACTCCTCGGCATTATCCATAAAGCCTAGCTCCACCAAGGCCGCTGGCACGTCCGTCTTGCGGGTGACATGCAGGTTCTGAGGACGCGCCCCTTGGTCGCGGGCGCCCGTCATCTTAATCAATTCCCTTTGCAGGAGTTGAGCCAGACGTTTACCTTCCGTAATCTTGCTTTCCGGATGATAAGGCATGGTTAGGTAGTCTTCTTCTTCAATACTTCGATCATGGAAGAGGGTCACAATCCCTTGCACCTTGCCAGACAGAGCGGCCGGCATAGCATTGTGGTGAACGCTGACGAAGATATCCGGCATGAGTCGGTTAGGCTCAAGCTCACGTTGGCCTAGTGGAATTTCCTTGTCGTCCACGCGCGACTCATAGACTTCATAGCCCAGACGGCGCAGTCGGTCAGCCAGTGGCCGGGTAATATCTAAGTTCATGTCCTTCTCGGCACGACCAAAGGCCACTGCCCCGGTCTCGGCACCGCCGTGTCCTGCGTCAATGTAGACGGTCCGCTTGCCCATTGGTACTTCCACCAAGTCAGAGCGTTTAGCATAAGCGAAGACCTTGTTATTGCGAATCAGCGCTACTTCAGCGTTCTTAGAGCCTGGCAGACTCGCCACACCGAAACGTTGACCGAAGTAGTCCTTAACCGGCACGGTCTGGCGCTTACCATTGGCATCCAGAACCTGAAGCGTCGTACCAATGCCTCGAACCTTGACTTCGTGGTTAACTAGACGCTCTTGGTATTGCAGCTGCAAACGACCACCTGGCGCTGTCAGCAAGAGGTTGCCCCCTTGTTGGCTGAGAGTTCGGTCGCCATGCCAGATAACTTCGTTGGCATTGCCTACGCCGCCTACTACTTGATAGACTTGTCCCTTACGGATTTGGCTAGCGTCGAAGAAGAGTTCGAAGAGACGTGGATTTTGAGTGGCTTTCACTTGGACATCCACCTTTTGACGGCCATCCTGAGATAGGACTTGGGCACTCACTTCCTTAGCTGGCGCAGCTTCTCGATAGCCGGTCGCATCATAAGTCCCGTAAGACAAGTGAGCCAAAATCTTGGCTACCCCGTCTACAACAGAGAAGTCATAGAAAGAAGTCGAAATCCCCTTGTCTACTGGCTTAGCAGGCGCTGACTTCTTGACTAGCACTCGTTGCTTAGCTACCATGGCGGTCAGATCACCTGACTCTTGCTTGTAGCTGTTGTCGCCTGCCCAGAGGGCTTCTTCCTTATTTTCCACACTAATCAACAGCCGGTAAGTCTGGTCGGCCTTAAGTGCCGTCCGGTCAAAGTCTAGGTTGAAGAGGCGTGGATTTTGGCTAGCCCGCACCCGCAGGTCTACTTGATGCTGACCCTTGGTGGCTTCTAAGCGCGCCTTGATGACAGCTTGTGGCGCCACCTCGCGGTACCCCGTCGCATCATAGGTCCCATAGGCAATATGAGCCAGGATGGTCCCTACCGCATCAGTCGCCGAAAACTCGTAGAAAGAAGTAGAGATGCCTTGGTCAACCGGCTTAACTGGCGGCTGGCTGTTAGCCTTAGGGGCTAAATCCAGGGCAGGAACCGCAGGCAAGGTCGCCAGCTCTGCTTGGCTAGCAGATGCTGACTCACTGGATGCTTCCTCCGACTGATTAGCTGACGCCCTATCAGAAGCGGCTCCATCAGCACTAGAGGCCTGACTTTGAGCAGCAGACGCCTCTTGCGCTGCTTCTTGGCCAGCTGCAGCGGGGGTGATTGCTGGGGCCGATGCTTGTAAGGGGTCCTGGACTTGATGACTGGCTGGTGCGGCTGGACTGACTGATTCAGCCTGCACCTGATCCAAGATCATGACAGAACCTAGGGCAAGGCCCACTAGGGCCGCTAAACCATGTTTCTTCATTTGGCGATTCCTCCTAAAAAAATACACTCCTTGTGGCTTGTAAATCCTCGTCTATCATACAAGTAAGCCATTCAAAAAGCAATAGATTTTATGCTGGATTGGCACCAAGAAACCAAACTTTCATCTTCTAGTTAAGCCAGTGTTACTGAATGTCATCACATGGTGACAGACGTCATAGCTCTGGCCTATTCAAAAAAATCCCTCGCGACTAGCCAAAGCCACGAGGGATTTTTGAAATTTGTTTATAAGAGAGCACGTATTTTGGCTGACTTCTACCCTATCTATTAGTGTAAACACTAATAGATAGGGAGACTGAATTAAGCCTTGCGTCTTTTTAAGAAACCTAAGGCCATCTGGCCTAGATAGCTGACAAACTGCTCGCGACTGAACCAGAGAATAGCCAAGTAGATCAGGCCGAAGACAGAGGCCGATAGCGCCAAGGTCCAGAATGGCGAAATCCAGTGTCTGAACAAGAAGGTGCTCAGCGTCGCCAGGACTGTCGCCAAGCCAATCTTGCCTAGGTCGGCCAGGACGACCATTTCTCTGAGTTGGTCGCGCAAGTACCAGGCCTGATAAATGGTGACAAGCAATTCTGCCAAAAGCGTGGAGAAGGCTGCCCCGGCTACTCCCCAGCTTGGAATCAAGACCAGGTTAAGGGCGAAGTTCAAGACCGCACCCCAACAAACAGAAGACAAGACCACCCGCTCCTTGCCTAGCGGTAGGAGAATCTGAATTCCCAACAAGTTAGACAGACCAATCAAGACAATGGTCGGCATAACTAGTTGCATAGGGAAGACCGAAGGCAGGAACTGTTCCTTAGATAGGAAGAGAATAGCTGGCTCCGCCATGGCGATAAAGTAAGTCGAGAGTGGAATACTAGCGAAGCAGACGAAGGCAAAGGCCTTACGAGTCACTCGCTTAAAGGCTTCATGTTGTTCCGTCTGAATATAGTGCGACAGACGAGGTAGGAGCACCCCACCCAGGGCTGTCACTAGACTAATCAAGATGTTCTTAATCTTAATAGCTGCATCATAATAACCTACGGCTTCCTTGCCAATCATCATACCTAACATGACAGAATCCAGACTGGTATAGATGGTGGTGGCGACAGCCATAAGGAAGAACTGCAGTGCCGGGAAGAAGTGACGCCAGATCTCCAAGTTAGGCTCTAGCTTGAAGCTGATATAGTGGCGGGCATGAATGAAGTTGAGGACATTGGCCCCCACCGTCGCAAAGACCAGAATCCCTCCATAAATCAAATAGTCCGAAGTTGAGTGAACCAGGAGGAACATGAGCACCAGGGACAAGCATTTGAAGGCAATGGAACGAACCGTAATATAGCGGTACTGCTCCAAGCCCCGATAGAGCCACTCCATACCGAAGAGGTTGAAGACAATCCCCACCCCATTAATCAGGAAGAGGGTCTTATCTTCCGCAAACCTTGGCACCAGAGCAATACTAACCAGATAGAGGGCCAGGGCTCCTAAAGTGGTAATAGCATTGAAGAAGAAAATCTCCTGAACCGTCTTGTTAAGCTCCCGCTGCTGGTTACGCACCCGCGCGACCGCCCGAATCCCATAGGTCGGAATCCCCACCATCCCTAACATGGTGGCATAGCTAGCCACCGAAGTGGCAAAGGCAATCCGCCCCGTCCCTAGTGGCAGCAAGGTCCGCGAGATATAGGGAAAGGTAATAATAGGAAAGATAAAGGACGACACCGTTAAGATGAAGTTCATGATAAAGTTGATTTTAATGGATGCTTGTTTGTGTTGGGTCATGAGCGACCTCCTTATCAATAAATCATCTAACGAACCCAGCTTGCACGGTTTGGCCACAGTCTAACGAAGAGCCGGGTTAAGTAATAAGCGATTAGCCCCGTTAGAACTAAACGTAAGACCATCATGAGGACTAAGCCACCTAGGGACAGCATGCCAGCTGGTCCCAGCAAAGCTTGGCCCAGACGCAATAAGACATAGTTCAAAGGGTCGGAGAAGATATAAATCCCTAGCCCATTTAGCAAGACTGCCTTTACAAAGCCAGACTCCAAGAAGCCCTTCTGCTGAGCCAGTGACTCAGCCAAGAGATAGGTCAGCCCCATCCCCGCGACAGCTGCCAAGTCATTGACTAGGCGTTGCAATACTGGAATGCCAAAACGCCCTACATAGAGGGATAGTAGTGAGCAGACAACAAAGGCTGTCAGCCAGATAGTTAAGAAGACCGCTCGCTTAGTCCGGAAATAAGATGTCAAAGTCTCGCGATAGGTCTCGAACATGGCTCCTAGCATATACCAAAGGAGAAACTCCATCGGTAGGCTAATTAAGGATAGCCCAACATAGGCACTCACTAGATGGATCCCCCAAAGTGGCAGGAGATACCAAACCTGCATACGCGGCACCAAGAAGTAAGCTATTAAGGCCACAACGAACAAGGTATAGAGATACCACAAGTGCGAGTTACCTAAGAGCGTTAATTGGCTGCCTTCCGCCATTAAGAAATTAGCCTGCCCAAAATAGCCACTCAGATACTTAAGAGGTACTAGATAGAGCAAGGTAAAGATTAGATAAGGAATCATGAGACGCTGCCATTTAGCTTCAGCAAAGGTGCCAAAGGCTGACCAACGCCCCTTCTTAGTCTGCAGCGCGAACAAGGCGCCTGAGATAGCCATAAACAGAGGCATATGGAAGAGGTAGATGACATAGCGAAATTTATCTATAAGATAATACCACTTGAATGAAGTTCCACTGGGGGCAAGCGCTAGTATATTTACACCTCCAAATTCATTTCCTACCTTATAATATGAGATATGACTAACTAAAACTAGGAGAATGGCAAATACACGTAATACCGTGTATTCATTAATTCGTTTAGACTGTTGCATCCAATCTCTCCTTCTTCATAATTTAGTGATTTAGGGTAATCTTATTGATAAGCGCCGCATATGCTGTCGCGGCAATCACATTAAAAAGCATCGTATTGTAGAAGATAGTTGTTAACATCAAGATGAAGTACAAGACAATAGCACACTTAGTTCGATTAGTAGAGGCGTCTGGCGCAAACAGTGCCATAAAAGGTGCAAACTGAACAATACCTTGTATGATGCCACCTTGAGCTAAAACAACGAAGAAGCTATTGCTATATCCATAGTTTGGTCGAATTGCACCGTTCATATAGTATTCAATACTTCCAAGACCACTGAAACCCCACCCTGTAATGAGGCGATTGCGCCAGGCATTAAACCCAGCTACATAATCATCCATTCGAATAGTGGCCGAGTTACTAGCAGCCTTATCTTCAATTACTCGAGTTAAAGCATATACAAGTGCTGGAGTCGCCAATAAAGATAGAAAGCGAAAGCGGCTTTTCCGCACGAACAATACGTAAGCTAAGAAACCTATCCCAATAACGTAAATCCCAGTTGTTGAGAAAATTGTTGCTGCTGTTAGTAGGATAACCACTAACCTCCACTTACTTAATTCTTCTAATAAGAATAACTCGATGATAAAGGCCAATGAAATAATCAAATTCCACATTGGTCCTTCTGTAAAGAAGGCACTATTACGAATAAAGGTAAAGCCCATAACACTAATACGTTGAGTTTCATAATATAAATGGTAGTAACTATTTACTATATTACCACCACTCCAAGCATTCACAACTGTGCCACTTGGCTTTAATATCCCTAGGAGGCTCCCGAAGAACCAGAAAAAGAGGGATAGAACTGCAAAAACCACCACAATTCTATTAAAAGCTAGCAAGAAGTCCTTTAACTCCTTACGAAAAATCATCAGAGTAAGTGTCACAATAAATACCGGTAAGCCAATCAAATTCAACAAGATGAAATCTCGGCTTAAATTTTCTGATAGATTTCTTAGTAACAAGACACCTTCTATTCCATAATAAGCACCTAGTATTAGCATAGTGTTCTGGAATAATCTCGATGGGATTCTTGTTTCATATATTAGAAATGCACACTGTCCAATTGAATAGACAAGCAAAGTCAAAAACCATAAGAGACGGTTTTGATGAACAGCATACATGGTCTGGCATTGCAATATTAGTAAACAGGCCCATATATAATAACTAAGGGTCGCAATTCTTACTTTCATTCTTTCACCCAACTTCTTTTGGTTCTTCTGTACATGCTAAAAATACTGCCATTATCTTAGACTTTTAGCATCTTGATAAGACGCAATTTTCTTATTAATTAACGGTTTGATTAACCAACTTAGTACGCCTTTTGTCTGATAGTTAATGTAGGCAAGCCCACTTGTCTTATTACCTAGATTTAACTTGAATTTGAAACCCTTTTGCTCCATATATGCAAATAGCTCTCGATTCAGTTGATCTCCATCATCTGACATTAAGTTAATCAATACTTGGTCATTGATTAAACGAGTTAATAAAGTATCTAGAACTTCAATGATGTCTGGCTTTTGTGTTAGAGCATAAAAATCAATCACTGATCTTACAACTCGGTCATGGTGGTCTCTTTTCTGTTTCATTACATTAAGATTCATACTCTGATCTTCGCGGCCAATAAAGTACTGGTAAACATCCGCTTTAATGTACTTATAGCTAGCAACATATTCAAGCGGGAACAAAGTATACTGCACATCAACATAGAAAGTTTTCTCACTCAACCGAATATTGTGATCTACCAAGATAGAGCGTTTGTAGGTTAAAGTATGCATCCGAATCCATTCCTTAGGAATTCCGGTGTACAACTTTCCTTCTTCAAATTTATCAGAAAACGACTTTAAAATCGACGTGTTGTTATAGACATGTTGTTCGGTATAATCCGTGATGACCATATCCGCCTGCTTATCTTTCAAAGCATCTAATAGTTTTTGGAACTCTTGCGGAATTACCCAATCATCGCCATCAACAACTTTGAAATAATAGCCTACAGCCTCATGCACGCCTTGGTTAATGGTCGAACCGTGCCCACCATTTTCTTTGTTAATCAGTCTTAAATCATACTTTGCTTGTGTCATGTAGTCTTCTACTATCTGTGGAGTCTCATCATGGCTACCATCATTGACGACCAATACTTCAAACAAATCTAAGTACTCTTCTGACACTTGGTTGAAGTGTTCCAAGCAATTATGAATATAATCTTTAATGTTATACGCAGGTACAACAATTGAAATAAGTTTTTCCATTAAAATACTGAACTCCTGTTCTTTTAGCCTAGTAGAATATTAGCTTGTAAAATTCACGGACAGAGTTGATGAACTAAATGATCCCATTGATTCATTATGGTGTCCTTTTGAAACTTTTCTGTATCAAGCATAGATCGTTCCGAAAAATCCCGACGTTTTGACTCTTGTTCAATTAAGAGGCTAATCTTATCACTTATATCGTCTATATCATATGGCGTAACTAAATAGCCATTGACACCGTCAATCACTATATCAGCAGGGCCTGTTGGACAATTAAAGCCCACTACTGGCAAACCATACTGTTTTGCCTCTAATAGGACTAGCCCGAAACCTTCGAACCTTGATGGAAGGACATATATGCTATGTCCAGGGTAAATATTCTCAGTTCCCAGGACCGCTCCTCTTAAATTCACTTGATGTTCAACACCTGCATCAGCTAATGCATTTTCTAGCGCACTCTTAATTGCCAAACTTCCTGTTCCATAAATATCCCACTGCCAATCAGGATATTTTGATAACACTCGTTGGGCTACTTGCGCCAGTAAATCATAGCCTTTCTCCGGTGCAAACCGACCGACAGTTATAAGGCATTTACTAGAAGAATCATAGGTGACATCGCTAGCAAGCGGCTCCATCCAGTTAGGGATACATATTACTTTGTCATCAGGCAAGTGATACTTCTTAATATATTGGCGTCGTTCTTCTTGAGTAAGTGTCACTACACAATCAGCAAATTTAGCCCCTAACAATCGTCTAGCAGCACTTGGCTTGTAGTCGTTATCCATCTGAATACTCGTGTGTTCAGAAACCACCAACTTAGCTTTAGTCCCCAAAGTTCCAGCCAAAGCAATAATGTTAGTAGTAATTCCAACCGCTAAAACCAAATCGATATCATGATTTTTAATATATTTTCTGAGCTTTCTTACTGCTGTCCAAAAATAGCGGTAGATTTTTGGCCGTGGCTTTTGATAAATAAAATTAGTATAAATCACCTTATCAGATACTTCAAAAAAGGGTGCTTCGGCCTCAGATGTAATTCCGATTAAATGAACCTCATACTCCTCTTTCTTAGCCAATTCATTAGCCAAAGAGATAGCCACTTTCTCGCCCCCGCCTGATGTATCAATCACCCATTTTAGGATACAAATCTTCTTTTTCATCTTATTCTCCTAAAGTGATAATTTGATATTGATGTGGAACTTGTTTATCTACTGGCGGTAATTCCATGTAGTTATCCCCATAAATAGCAGTTAAATATTCATGGTATTTAGCGGGTACACGAATCGAGATATCTTCAAATGGCAACTCGGCCGCCTGCCCAAAATAGTCACTAGGTACTAGTTCTCGTAATTTGTATGCACCAGTATAGTTGCCACCCGCTCCAGCACTTAAATCGTATTTCTTGATAGCCTTAATGTATTTTGCTTGTGCCTTATCGAAAGAAATCCAACGCTCTACATGTAGTTTGTTTGCTAGACCAATAATCGCCCGCTCAATAAAAGGTCGATTTGACTTTTTCTGGTTAACTAGATGACTAAATTGAGATAACTGCACCTTCATGCGACGATATAGGTAGCGCTTCTCCTGAACGAAGCGTGCCCACCCTCCTATTGGCGCCCCATCGAGTGGAAAAATATCAATCCACAAACTCTCTTCTTGGGCCACTTGACTATAGGTCATGAGGATTTTAGTTGAACTATCACGGATAACCGAAAAAGCCTTATTATAACCCGGACTATCTTCAGATAGAAAGACATAAGGAGCCTTCAAGCACTTAGCAGCAATTAACTTAAAGCATTCATAATCCGCTCTTGGCATGCCAATATCAATGTCATCATCCCAAGGAATAAAACCTTGATGTCTTACAGCGCCTAGAAGTGTCCCGCCCAAAGCATAGTAAGTCAGACCTTCTTGTTCACAAATAGTAATAAACTGCTTCAGTATTTCTAAGACCTTCTGCTGAACGACTACTACATCACTCATAATCTCTCACTCGCTTCTCTCATAATAGCTTACTTTAGAAACTCTTGTCGTACTTCTTACCTAGAAACTTAGCGGCTAAAAATCCTTTGATCTTAGCCACAAAATCAACCTTGTCCATATAGACAAAAGGTACTTCTTGTACACGTAGGTTCTGCTTTAGCACCCATACATTCAATAACAATTCACTAACTCGACCAAAAAGTCTTGCTTCGAAAGGCGTCAATCGGCTAGTATCTACTTGTTCGCGCAAATGATCCAATACCCCGAAGAGCCACTCGCAATAGGCATCTGACTTAGACTTATCCATGATATACATATTAAACATATAGCCGCTTCGTTGCTTCATTACCTGGTTGAAAGGCTCTAGATAGTCAGGATAATGTCTTGCAATAATCTCTCGCGTTATATCCAGATGTGTTCCATCTAGCGTATTAGCATAATGCGAATATAGCGTCTCAATATAGTACTTGCGCTTTTTAGGCAACAAGATATCTTTGTCCTTAAGAAGGTCCAGTACCTGATCTTGAGTCAGTACCACCTCGTCAACGCTTATTCCTTCTCGATAAGGTTGCGCTTTAGGAGCAAAATAACGCCGATAGTGAACTAGGCCAAGATAATCTACATCCATATTTTTCCACGCCCAATAAAGTCCTGTTAACTCAGAATAATAGGGATTTAAATCAGAAATATTATCGCCCTCGTCATCTCGTAGATATCCAAAATCCTCTTGGTTACGTGCCCCTACCCGGATTGGACGATACATAGATTCAGTTGGTGTCTCACAGGCCTTATGAGTGGCCACAAGTAAGGCTACCGATGGCTGTAATTCACTTTCCATTTTGCTTCCTCATTTCTCATTTTTCTACGTTAGTTCAAAAAACGAGAGTTGAATAAATCAACCCTCTGCATACTTATTCATTTTGGCAACAACTTACTCTGCCTTCTTACCATAATTGCCATAGTTCCCGTAAGAACCATAGGCACCGTAGGCACCATAATGGCTTGCCTTGACGTTCACCTTGTTGAGGACGACGCCCAAGAATTTAGCTCCGGTTTGTTCCAGACGTTCTTGGATTTTCTTAACGGCACGACGCTTGATGGCACCGGCTTCGATGACTAAGATGCTAGCGTCACACTGATGGGCAATAATCGACGCATCGGTTACCAAGCCCAATGGTGGCGTATCAACAATCACATAATCATAGTGATGACGGCAGACATCGATTAATTCTTGGAAGGACTCACCTTGCAAGAGAGCCGTTGGGTTAGGTGGCACTGGGCCAGATAGAATCATATGTAAGTTAGGCTCTGTGGTCCCGAAGACAATCTCCTTAACGGTAGCTTCCCCTGCTAAGTAGTGGGTCAAGCCAACTACCTTGGAGCGGATTTTCATCCGGCCGACGAAGACGGAGTTACGGGTATCCGCATCAATCAAGAGGGTGCGTTTGCCTAGGGCAGCCAGGGAAGCTGCAATGTTCATAGCAACCGTGGACTTACCTTCGTTGTCCTTGGTAGAGGTTACCGCGATGACCTTGAGGTCCTTACCAGAGAAGAGGATGTTAGTCCGAATGGCGTTGTAATATTCTTCAGTCTCTGGGGAAATGAGTTTTTTGTTTAATTTTGGTTCAACTTGTTCCATAGGATGCACGCCTTTCTACTTGTGGTTGGCTTGAGGGACAACCCCCAAGAGAACGAGGCCTAAGCCGTCTTCCACGTCTTCCGCATAACGCACGCGGTCGTCTAAGAGTTCTCGCACAACAATATAACCTGCTGATAAGAGGAAGCCGAGGGCTGCCGCTAAGAGGGTGTTACGGCGAGTTTTGGGTGAAGATTTAATGTTGGTTGGTTTGGCTTCTTCCAAGGTGGTCACATCGTTGACCTTGGTGACGCGTTTAATTTGTTCAGAAGCCACTTCACGGACACGGTTAGCCAAGTTGCTGGCCTTTTGTGGGTCGCGGTCAGAGACAGAGATGGATAGAATCCGCGTATCACGAGGAGAATCTACCTTAACCACACGTTTGAGTTGGCTAGGTGTCATGCTGAGGTTCTCAGAGTTGATGACTTCCGACATAACGGTGTCAGATAGGATAATTTCCTTATAGTCTTTAACCAGGAAGTTCCCTAACTGCAAGTCTTGAGTGGTGACGGCCTTGTCTTCGGTCTGGTTGACCACATAGACGCGGGTAGTCGATTCGAATGTTGGCCGAATGACAACCAGGTTAACTAATAAGGTCGCAACTGCCAAAACAACAGTAACAAAGATAATAATAAACTTAGCCGCCCAGAGCTTGCGCAGGAGGGCCATTGGATCAATTTCAACAAATTCTTGGTTCTTAGTTTCCATGGGGGTGTGAACTTCCTTTTCCTATTATTTTTTTAGGGTTGGTGACAAAGAGTCGATGAGCATAGTCCAGGCCATACTTCTTGGCAACGACCGCATGAGCCTCCGCCATATGATAGGGTCGGCGCTCGACGCTATGGGCATCGCTGGCGATAATGTCAATCAGACCAGCATCTAAGAGCTGACGTGCTCGCTTCTTAAGCACCTTATGGCGGTCGAAGAGGCCAAGAGGCAAGAGGCTAGCTGCATTAACTTGGATGTAGCAACCCAATTTCTTCATTTCCCGCACACGTTCAGGGTGCTTATGGAAGGCATCATAGCGCTCGATATGGGCGATGACCACATCGTAGGCCAGTAGCTGGATGGCCCGAATGGCCCGCACGATTTCCCGATAAGCCAGACCGTAGTCGAACTCCACCAAGACATAGTCACTGCCGGCTAAAGTCAAGATTTGCCCCTGCTCCAACCGGTCCAGCATACTATTAGAATAGAAGACTTCTGTCCCTAGATGCAAGGTCAAGTCTGGAGCAATCTCTTGGGCTAAGGCCTGGATGGCCTCAAAATGCCCTTCAATTGTCGCCCGACTGGCTTCGAAGCGCCCCTTGCGTTGGTGGGGCGTGGCGATAATGGTCTTGACACCTTGCTCATAGGCCTGACTTAGGAGTGCCCGCGTGTCATCCAGGGTTTGCGCCCCGTCATCCACGCCGTAGAGGACATGACAATGTATATCAATCATCTTATTTCCACCCTATCCTCTCACTCACTGTCACAGGCACACTGTTAGTGCGCAATATATCGAACTTATTGTAACATAGCCGCCATCAAAAGTATATAGAACTGTAAAAGTAAAGCGTTTTTTTGAACAGATTTTTTTAGCCATTGGAAAACGGCCTAAAAATATGAGCTCTCTGCGCAACTATCCTATGCGCCAACGACGATTCAAAATCCATAACTCTATTGATTTAGGCTCTATTAGACTAGGTCAAGCTTTTATGCTGGCGCAATCGAAAAGTTAACCACAAATATAAGCAAGTTAACAGTTAAATATGAAGCATTTAATCTTTAAGTACATGTCCAAGAAAAGCCCATAACCTAGCCAAAAGATAGAGGCAGAGAAAACCTCTGCCTCTCATAGTTTGTTCTATTGTGCCTCGCGTTCTTTCTTCAAGCCTAGGCCGACCATGAGGCTCCCTAGACCGGCCATGACCGCTGCCCAGAGACTGAGTGGGGCTTGGCTCTCACCGGTTGCAGGCAGTTGGCCTGCTGGTGCTTGGGCCACATCGCCGCCAAAACCTCCAAAACCGGCACGCGCCACAGACAGAGAATCAATTCGGTCTGGCGCTTGGTTTTCTTGTTCAGGTTCAGACTGAGGCGCTTGATCTGGCTTGGCCTTGATCCGCAAGATCGTCGCCGTTAATGGTTGCAAGGTGACAGATTCTGCATCATAGGCTACCCCTACCAGATCTGTCAGAGCTTGGGTCCCGGCACGAGCCCCGTCTACCAAGGCTTCCGCCTTATCTAAACCAGGGAAGCGCTCAGGGTTGAAGCGTAGCTTGCGAACCTTATTATCTGCATTGACTACCACTACGTAGCGGTCGCCATTAGAGTCTACCGCCTGATAGGCAATGACATTGTCGTTATCCGCGATGTCTGGCGACGTCATCATGGTCACTTGGTCGGCGATTTCCTTAGCCGTTCCTTTGCGGAAAGCATCGGTAGACTTACGTAAGGCAATCAAGCCGCGAGTATAGGCCAGCGTGGCTTGGTTATGAGGATATTTGCCATCCTCCGCTACCTTACTCCAATCAAAGCGGTTAATGCTATCGGAAGAATCATAGGAATCGTGAACGAAGTATGGATAGTCAAATGGCTTGCCCTGCTCATCGACTAAGAGATGGGTCTTATAAGGCGCCTTGTCGTCATCCACCTTATTCTTGTAGGCAGGGTCCAACAATTGCTTGGTCCGCCCCATTTCCTGACCGGAATGGATAAATGGCGTCCCTTGGGAGGTCAGAATCATGAGGTTACCCAAACGAATGCGTTGATGAATCTCAGCCGCATGGGTCTTAGGATCCTTCTTAATAGATTGAGCGATAATATCATGCAGGGTTAAGTTGTCGTGGGCAGCAATGTATTGAATGACATCGCCCGGTGCATCCGCAATAAAGTTACTTGGGTTGGCAATAATATTATTGAAGATTTGGTAGACACTGCGTGGCGCACCCGTTAAGAAGCGCGGTTGCCCTTCAGATGGGTAGCCGGACTTGAGCTCGTTACGAATCTCATCGGAGAAGACCGCCACACCGTCAGTCGACCGCATCCAGTCCTGGTCGGCCGCTTGAACTGGATCTCCTTCGTCCCCAACAAAGGTCCGCCAACCTTCCCCAAGCATGAAGACCTTAGGATTGAGGGCGCTGGCTGCCCGGTAAGCCTGGGCAATGGCTTCAGCATCATGGTCCCCCATCATGTCGAAGCGGAAGCCGTCCACCTTGAAGGTGTCGGTCCAGTATTTAATGGAATCCACCAGGACCCGACGCGCCATCTTATGGGTAGTCCCTAGACGACCGCCCCCGAAGCTTTCGCGTGGGCTACCATCAGCATTCATGAAGTGGTAATAACCTGGCTCAATGTCTTCAAAGATATGGGTTTTAGCGGTGTGGTTGTAGACCACGTCCATGATTACACCCATGCCTTGGTCATGGATCGCCTTGATTAATTGCTTGAATTCTTCAATGCGGGCTTGTGGCTTGCTTGGGTCGCTAGCATACATACCGCTGAGACTGAAGTAGGATTGTGGGTCATAACCCCAGTTGTAGTTATTGTTTTGGGTGCTTGGTTGTAGCTCACGCTGAGCACGCGCACTCTCATTAGCAAAGTAGTAACTCATGACTGGCAAGAGCTGGATATGGGTCACACCCAGTTGTTTGAGGTAGCTGAGACGTTCCGCAAAGGCTGAGAAGGTCCCAAATGGCGACTTGAGCTGACCTTCTAACTTAGGATCAGAAGTGAAGTCGCGGACATGGGCTTCATAGATGACCGCATCTTCACGTTTCTTGAAGCCTGGAATATTGGCATAAGATAATTTTGGCCCAATCTTATTTGGATCCACGATGGCAGCCTTGGCCACTTTTTCCTTGGCAGTGGCTTGGTCCCATTTGGCTAAGGACTTAGCATAAGGGTCTAAGACCAGAACCGACTGACCGCCACGCTCCACTTGATAGTGGTAGAAGTAACCATCCAGATTCTTGGCTGGCGTGTTTTGGCCATCCAAGGTCACCGTCCACAAGCCCGTGCTAGCGTCCTTAGTCAAAGGCACGCGCGCCACCACTTGGTCCGGATTGTCCTTGTCATAGAGGACCGCGGTCACAGCGTCCGCACTTGGCGCCCAGAGACGCATCAGCGCAGAACCGTCTGCCTGTAGGGTGGAGCCTAACTCGCCCTGATAATTATAGAGAGAGTCCGTTAGCTTCCAACCGGTCTGGCTGTTGACGGTCTCGTCATGGTAGGTCAGCTTAAGTGGCGTCCGGCTGACATCCTCTTCAGTAGTCAAAATCAGGCGCTTGTTAGCTGCGTCGACTTCAATCTTAGTGACTTTGACTGTTTGGCCGGTGTTAGTCGTAACGGCTAGGTCTTGCTGGACTTTGGCTAGGTCCAACTGATCCACTGCCGTAAAGTTAGCTAAGACTTGGTGAGGCGCCGTCACTTCGGCGCGAGTAATACGTTCAGACAAGGTCTTAAATGGCGTCGTGTAGACCGTGTCTTCCTCATCATGCAGGTAGACTTGCTCATGGTTGGCGCGGTCGCTGAAGCTCATATCTTTGGTTTGTTTTGAAGTTGCTTTGTTCACGAGTAAGAAATGAATGTCCTTTCCAAGTTCTGTAATAGGTAAATCTAAGTAGCGACCAAAAGGCCCGCTCTGATTGAATTCTAGAGCGCCTTTAGGCCAGTCGCTAGATGGGTGCTCCACATCCTTACCCCAGACCCAGAGACCCCAGTTGTCATACTGGCCGTCAGCCCGGTGATAGTGGACGCGTAGGCGATTCTTGTTAGCTGGGATTGGCTCTTCCACGCTAGCATGGTAATTCTCATCCAACCAGGCTTGTTTCATTTGCGGGTTGGTGATGGCCAGGCTTAGGTCCTCGGTAAACTTCTTGCTACCATCGTTGACGTTGTTGAGCAAGTAGTTGATGGCGGTCGCCTGAGGTGTCACCGGCACATCTAAGTAGTAGCCATAAGCCGTCTTCTTGTCTTCCGAGAAGCGCATAGCTCCGGTTGGCCAGTTGTCGGACGGGGCTTGAACTCCACTGCCCCAGACCCAGGCGCCAATCTCGCTAATATTATCGCTTGGCAACTTAGCAAAGTGCATACGGAAATGCCCCGCCGGAATCTCCGGCGCTTGGTTGGCCGGCGCCACCTGCGGCGCCGCTACTGGCGTAGCTGTAGGCTTGGCTGCCTCGGCGTCGGCGGTAGCTTGAGTGCTGGCTTCTGGTTTAGTAGCCTCACTTGCTTGAGTGCCGTCCGTCGCTTGGCTAGCATCAGCCGGTTTATTGCCCTCAGCTTGGCCCGCCGAAGCATCTTGGTCAGCTGGCTTGGCGCTATCAGCCTGCGTGGTGTCTGCTTGACCCGCTGGCGCTGCATCAGTCGCCGGCGCTACTTGGTTTCCTGCGTCAGAGCTTGGGGTTGGCGCTAACTGGCTGCTAGCTGTCTCTTCTTGAGCCTGGCTGGCAGCTAAGACCTGAGCACTGCCCGGTAGGAAGTATAGAGTAGTCGCTACTAGGACAGAAGCCACTCCCACACTGAGTTTCTTAATGCCATAACGCTCTTGGCGTCGGACTTGACTTGATTGCATATCTTTCATAGTTCTGATATCCCTCCTGCAATATAATGCGCTTTCATTATTTTATTATAGCATGTTCCACCCTTCTTTGCTCCTAGGTCAAAGCATTTTGTTAACGCTAACAAACTTTCTTTCAGCCAAAGAGGGCTCCGCCAGTCCATTGTTCTGCCTATCAATGGACTGGCTCATGTCTCCCCCCTGATTTGGGCCTTTTTGTCAGATTCCTAACCTAACTAGTAGTCCATTAGCTCATGACTTTCGCCTCGTTTCGGACCTTTTTTCCCGGGTTCCTAACCTAGCCAGTGGTCCACTCCAAAGAGTGGACCACTAGCTCAGGGATTCTGCCTTGTATGTCACCTTTCCCCCATACCAAAAAGCCCCTGTCATCAGGACAGGGGCTATACCATCTAGGCTTCTGGCGCTAGGTGGGATTTGATGACCATGAGTTCGCTATCTTCGACGGCTTCCAGGGAGTGTACTTCGTGAGGAGCCATGCGAATGATGACGCCAGGATAGATTTCGGCTGTCTCCTTCTCATCAGAGAAAAGAATCCGCCCTTTGACTGGGACGACGACCACCGTATAAGGGACGTGGTGCTGGCCAATGGCTTGCCCGGCAGGTAGGACCAGGTGGGTAACTGTCTGGCTAGGTTTCTCCACCAAATGCTCAAAACGCTCAATGTCTGTGCGACCGTGATAAACTTTCATACTTAAGACTCCTCTCAACTACTTTCCTTCATTATAACACAACATGGCCCGCCATACCCCCAGATAAACAAAAAAACCGCACCGCTTGCGTCGGCGCAAGTTGGTGTGGTTTATGTCAATGCTCGAATTTTGCCCAGCAGCCTATTATCCCTCTGTTGTTTAATAAGCTAATCTTAACGTTAGAGTCCCTAATCTCTAGGCGCCAAGTCTCCTCAAGTGCAGAGTTTTGACTCTGCGCTGGCAACTGATGCTCGTGGCAAAAGTGTAGCATTTCCCTGTATATACGAAGATGCGATCGCCCGACGTCGTGATCGTCGTGGCAGCTCTTGTTCGTCAGTACAAGCTGTCATCTCCTTGGACCAGTGAAAATCCAAATGGCAATCGTCCCCTTTGACTGCACGGGTCTTGAGCGAGCCCCTCTGCCGTCCTTCTTACTTTAGAAGGTAATCCTATGAAACTATATATGACAAGGAGTCGGTACCCCCATACACGACTTCCTTGCTGAGGAGTTTAATCACGTTGCATAGGCATTATAGCACGACTTGAAGCGCTTGAAAAGGGGGTAAACTCATTTTTTTGTCAATTTCGACATTTTTTTGATAATTGTCTATTCAATCCCGGTCTCAAGGCGCTTTGACGACTATTTTTGCTAGTCATTAGCTCTAACCAGACCGATCCATAAATCCCTTCTAACTTGCGCCAGCAATCCAAGTAACTTTTTTCCACTCTCAGTCAACCCTCCCCATAATCTTGCTAGACAAGATTAACCTTAGGCTTTTATCATCTTTGCCTACATATATGACGAATTAGGCCAGAATCTATTTATTTTATTAAGAATCTTTACAGCTCGGATTTGATAGCTCACCCCATCAAAAAAAGACCCGACTAACGCCCGGTCTCCTTATCTGCTAATTTATCTTTGACGCCAGCCACCATGTTGCGCCCCATGCCCTTAATATGAGCCAGGAGGCCTAGGAGACTGTCCAAATAAGTGTCGTCGCCCCGCACCGCTAGCATGACCGTCTCGCTCCCCATATAAGCTGCTAGGAAGAACAAGAGACTATAGATCAGATTGAGCAATTGAACGCCCGTCCCCACCTGATACTGCCAATAGGCCCAAACTTCTTGGACCCCATAGAGGGCCAGGATTAAGAGTATGAACCAAACCGCCTTCTGCCATTCAGGCGTGAAGCGTGCCTTGCGCCGCAACAAACAATAGGCTGCCGCAGCCGTTAGGATAATATTCACAGTCACCAGTAAGAAATTCAGCATCTTACTCCCTCCTCGCATCATATCTTTCTTTACTTCTAGTATAGTAAAGTTTAGGGGACCTAGGCAAGGAAAATTTAGTCCCAAGATCAAAAATCGGTCTTGAGACCGAGCCCTAGGCAGATTTTGGCAAGGCTGGCCAATTTGTTAGCTTCAACACTTACGAGTTGCCTTTCTAGACAGACTTGCTATAATAATGATAGTATAATCGCGCACAAGGAGCATCCAACATGAAAAAGGCAAAACTCATCGCCCATATTATTCTTATTATACTGGCTATCGGGACAGTGGATGTGCTGGCTAATTTTAGTGGCCTCGATCTGATGAACCGCCTAGATGCCTGGGTAGGCCGGCGCCCCGACCATATCTCAGCGCCTAATGAGTCTAGCCGCGAGTCGTCCAAGGACTCCTCCTCTAGCGACAACTCCAAGGAATCGTCTGAGTCCAAATCGGAAAGTTCCTCTTCTAGCTCATCCTCTTCATCCAGCTCTTCCTCATCTGAATCCTCTTCGTCATCTAGCCAATCCTCCGAGTCCCGTCCAACAAACCAAGACAACGACGACCAAGACTCGCCAACTAGTCCAAACACTCGCCAAAACGACGACTACACCGCGCCAACAAGTCCAACCACCCCGGCGCCAAGCCCAGACCCAGTTACCCCGCCAACCCCGGCGGACCCAGTGGTCGAACCCCAACCAGACCCAACACCTGACCCAACCCCAGCCCCACCAGCAGATGGTGGCGGCGTTGATGGTGCGGGGGAATAAGTAGATAGAAAAATCCCAATCCATGATGGATTGGGATTTTTTGTCGCGATTAAACTTCCTGAGCGAAGCTGATTTGGTTATTATCTGGGTCTAAAACATCGAAGACATAGACTACTTCGTAGTCAACTAGCTCGCCTGTCTCAATATGATGCTGATCTAAGACTTGCTTACACTCTTTGGCATCTTCTACGCCTAGGATTAAGCTTGAACTTGTCACTTCTTCCGCTTGCGAAAGTTACAACCATGTTCCTGGGCTGAGTTCATACTCTGCCACGCCTTCCATAGGCAGACTATCAGGCTCACCTAGCCATTGCTTATACCAGTTAATTGACTGCTCAATATCTTTTACTAAAAAGACTGTCACAGCACTCTTGATTTGAACCAATTTCATTTTGCTTGCTCCTCCTTATCCGTTCTTGATAAATATCATAAGTCGGTTCTCTCTACTCTTTGGCTTTACTTCGCCACTTAAAACTATACTAGCAAAGCATATATGGTTTCCCTCGCAATACAACGCCGGGTTTTATTTGATTTATACTACCACTTACTTTCACTATTTACCACTCTTCATAAGCCAAAAATTTCGTAGCCAAAGCGAAAAAAACCCTAGCACTTGCGTATGAAGCATATGCATGATACTTATCATCTTTCTCGGAATCTGCAAAGTCGCATACAGACTTTAGCGCAAGATATTTAGGTCTAGGAGAGATTGCCCATCTTGCTGCATAATACATCCCATAAATTTCCATTTCAAGCCCAACTGTATCTCTAGTTTGATTTTCTATAATTTCTTCTACTACTTGAGAGGTTGCTACCACTGACGAACCCGTTGCGACGGGACCCGTAACAATTTTCAATTCATTACTAGGTTTTTCCCCTAGAAATTCATCTTTAATTTCTCTTAGTAAGTCAACGTCTCTTGATATTCTATCAATTGTGTTTAAAATATATGGGTCTACACTAATCTGTTGAATTGTATTCCGATGTATGCGCCTTCCTTCTTCGTACACTTCTTTACCTGCCCCATAGTCCCAAGCGGACTGTGCCAAAATCACGTCTCCGAAATTAACTTTCCCTCTAACGCCAGCAGCTATCCCTGTCATTATAATATATCGAGGAGAAAAATGATATATCATTTTCGTTGTTATTGTGGAAGCAGCAACCATCCCCATATCTGGCAATTTAGCCATAATAACCCTTCGTATCTTATTATCTTTTTCGAATGTGCCTCGAAAATATATATATTGATCATCAACCATCTCTACTTCTTTTACTTCTTGTAGCATTTTTTTTACGACAGATAATTCTTCTTCTAGCGCACATATTACTGCAACATCATAGTCAAACGATCTTCTTCTAATATTATTCAAAATAATTGGGGTTACTTTCTGTATGATTTGACTTAGCTCCTCTTTCCAGTTTCCAGATTCATTATATTCAACCGAACTATGAACCATCTTTGTATCTATGTCAAATTGACTAATCATATCTTTATATTCAGATACAGCAACAACGTAACGCGGATATGAATACCGCTCCGATCCCTGTATCTGTTTTAATAGCTTTATACCCGCATCTGATTCAATTTCACTACCTGGTATCAAAGGAAGACAAATATCAAGTATTAGTATATCTATTGATTTTGTTTCAAGAATTCTTTTGGCTGAATTAACATATGTTTCCGTATAAATCTCGGGTTTAGCATTACCATTTTTCGCAAGGGTTTCTTCGATAACATTTACTATATCATTGGTTTTCCTTATGTTATCATCAACTATCAATATCTTCACTATATCTTCCCTCCAATAATTTCCTCAATCCTCTCGTTTAATACTGTCGACCATAAAGACTCTCCATAGTTTACAGTCCCTTTCCATATACTAGAAAGACTCTGTGAAAACTCTTCGTTTAATGATTCTATGGTAATCCCATTCTCTCCGAAAGTATCAAACTGAGTGATAATTATTGTGGGTATGATAATCCCTCTATGTAGCATGCGTTTCATTATTTCTTTACCTGCAACATACTTCTTGTCACCCCCAGAGTCTTTAATATTCATATCATAAACCGGAAGAGACATATCCAATAACACTAGGTCCCATTCTTCTTCATATAATCTTCTTAGGCCTGCTGTATAGGACATCGCATCATGAATAAATACCTCATTGTAAGTGTTTAGTAAAAAATCTTTGATACGATTTAATTTACTATGATTGTCCTCAATTATTAGGATTTTCATTTAAACTCACCACTTATCTCAATCTCAAATTTTGTCCTATCATCATTAATCTTACACATCACCTTTGGCTTTAATCCTAAATCACAGCTTAATACCTTATATATCTTAGGAATGCCTGACCCTCCTTCTTGTTTAGCAATATTTAAATAAGAGTTATTTTCTATCATAGCAAGTGCATTTTGTATTTTTTTTTCAGTTTCACCTATATCATTCCTCTCATCCAATTCATTTAGCATCTTAACATAGATTCCAGATTCATTGGTAATTAATTCGCAATCTACCTTATATTTTCCGTCTGTATTTTTTTTGGCATACTTGCTAATGTTATCGAATAAAATACCAAATATGGGCACAAAACCATTAGAGAGTTCACTAGCTATTTCTTTCGCTAAGTTCTGTTTATAATTAACATCAAACTCTAATGATGGATGAATATTTTTAATAGCTTGTAATCCTATTTGATATGCACCACTCAGCTGAAAATCAGAATCTTGACCACCTAAATTCCTTTGGAACCAGTTGCTTATTTTTTCTAGTGCGGCATCCATGTCATTTTGTGCCTCTCTAATCCACTGATCAGCCTCAGTGAAATCTCCATTCAATTTTTTATATACCTGTTGTAGCTCCGCGAAGGCCTCCATATATTTGTTTTTTATAGTCCCCTTTATTTCACCTCTCATATTCTCTAAATTTAATTCTGTCATTTCCCATAGTCGCTTAAATACTGCGTCTATAAAATCTTCAATCTCGACATTCTTGCCACTCTTCCACAAATAGGGTTGGAATGTTATAATAATTTCTTGTTGAGAAAGGGAATAATCAAACAGTCCGTTCGTCTTCTTTTCTTCTGTTGATATTTGTATCAATTCTTTCTTCATATGTTCAATTATATCGTCAGTTTTTTTAGTAAATTTAATTATTGCTTTTTCTACTTTTCGCTTATCTCTTCTTTCGCGTAGT
Organism: Abiotrophia sp.; assembly: GCF_057275535.1. Lineage (NCBI taxonomy): Bacteria > Bacillati > Bacillota > Bacilli > Lactobacillales > Aerococcaceae > Abiotrophia > Abiotrophia sp. Next base: position 40,510 of record NZ_DBHIRJ010000008.1, on the reverse strand, counting down.
CTATTTACCCATTTTGAATCTACCTTATATTCTCCTGAATTTATAACCTTTTCTGCTAAAAGATTCTTGTTTGCTAAAGGAGCCCTCAATTGTCCCGCCAAAGTTCCATGCCTAATGTTTAAACTTAAATACGAATCTAATCCATATTCAGCATCTAAGACAAATTCATTTCTAATAGTAATAACCATTTCCTTTAGAATATCGCCATCATCTTTCAACGCAAGATAATTTATCCCCGATAGTTTTAGACTATATATTGATGCGATTACTTTACTGATCTCATTGTCAATTGCATACTTATATTTGTTATACATCGCTTTTAATTGTTTGCTAATCTTCCCTTTTATAGCATCCGTATTAACCTGAATCTTATGAGTTTCAAAAGTACTGACTGTATTATTTAAAAACAATTTATGAGTTATCCCCTCAATCTCTTGATCATATTCTCTTATGTTCGTTGAATCTATTTCTCTTAAAATCTGGCAAATAGCAATTCTTTCATTTTCTAACTCATTTGATGTTTTTATTGTTAGTAAAACAGGTCCCATTATTTTTGGACTACATACATAGCGTAAGAAAAATACTAGTTGCTTTTTATCGTACGTTTCTTGACTATAGTCTATATTTGAGGCTTTTTCAATATTATTATAATAGAAGAAATCGTCGAATGCGATAGTTAAATCGTCTTTTTTATTCTCATCGATATATTCTGTATATATATAGTATAAAATAGGTATTCTCAGGTATTTTCGTTTAGTTTCTGAAGCATATTTCATAAATTTTTCCATAGGAGCGATATTCACAAACTCTTCATTCTCAAAGAATAAATTTATAAAATAATCTATTGCTTTATCATATTCCTCGTCACTGCACATAATATCCCACAATAATTTTGAAAATTGGATTTTATACAACCGAGGTTTGTCCGTTTTCAAATATGCCTCAAGTGTAGCGAAGTTTCGTTCTTCTTGTACCTGTAACATATCCGAAAGCTGAGATACCCTACATATTTCTGAAGCTTCTAGATATTTTCCCTCTAATAACAACAGACAATATCGTACATAATCAGCCCCCTCTTTTATTTGAATGCTTTTAAGAAAATCCACAGCATCATCCTTCGAAAGATTATCCAAAACTGTTTCGATTGTAATTTTTTGTAGATTTGAATACTTAAGTGCATCAATTTGAATTTTACTATTCATTGGTTTTATATTCTTAAGAACTTCGAAACAAATATCTTTTGCCCACTTGGCTTGAAAACTCATATCACATATTTTCCAAATATCATCAAGTGAATCACGGTATTGATCTGTGAAGCAATAAATATTTTTTAAACTCGTTATGACTTTCTTCTTGGTTTCACATATAGCTATATTTGATTCGTCGTACCCGAGTAGTTGACTCAATTCTACATACATATTAAATAATTTAATATCCGACGATCCATTCTCTATTTTGTCTCTTGTTATCTCATAACACTGTTCTAAATCTCCCAGTATATATCTATTTTTTATACCCATTAGATCATCTTCTATTTGAAAATTTCTCATCCTTTCCTCTTCACTTGCAGTAATAAATCTATACGTCCTTACATTAGAATCATTAACACCCGATATATAGTCTAACACACTATTTAACCAAGCTGGTATTTTTTCAGATACTTTAGAGACATAAAACTTTAGAATGTCTAAAATCGCAATGTATCGGTCAATTAATGGAAATCTATATAGAAAAGCCAATAAATGCGCTATACTAACTTCCGACATTTCAAATAAGAAAGGAGCAATAAAGTATGTGTAGCAATCTGCGGTTTCCCCATGTTTAGGAAAGTTCTTTTTAAATGTTGATAAGTCTTTATTGACAATGAAGCGAAAGTCCCTCGACTTTATTTCATCAGATGACTTCATATCATAGTAGTATAAAACTATAGAAGTAAAAGGATCTTCATTTACGATGTCTCTTTTCATCTCTAGATTTAATTTTCTATATATAAGAAGTTTATTCTCGAGTAGCCAATATGACACTCCATATTTACTTTCCACATTTTCTAAACACATCTTCGCTTCTTCATATTTTTCCTCCAAGATAAATTCATCGATTTTGTCCTTTAATTGCACAAAGTGGTTTATAATATCTTCGTATTTATGAAATATCTTACATTGCCACCGTAATTCAGCTTTTATATCATTTGTAAAATCTGCTTCTCTATTTATACCCCGTTGATTAAACTTTTCGGGAAATAAGTTTACTGTTAAATAGGTTTCACGCACTTGTTTGTTATTGAACACATAGTCAAACTCAGAGTCAAAGTTCTCTGTCGCAATTTTTAACTTTTTTAGGCTATTCCAAAACTCACCTTGCATTTTTTTGCTTCTATTTTTATTCATCTGAATATTTTTAAGTATAATTTCCTTACCCAAAGATTTCATCGTCGGCCCTCCAATATATGCTTTTCCTGGCTACGTTATATTGCTTATCTATTTACTTTATCTCTTGAAGTTATCTGCTTATATTTTAGTGAGAGATTTCTTATATTCCATTTTTCTAGTAATTTATATATTTTTTTACTTTATCCTAAGTAACAGTTTTTCAAACATATTAAACCCCTTACATTATAGCATGTTTTCTACTCATTTTATAGTTCATCTTTGACTTATCCTAAAGAATAATCTCATACATATTCTTATGTAATATACATATTTAAATAATATTTATTAATCAGTAGTATCAAGAAGACAAATACATTTTTAATAACCTGATAGAAACTAGTTATAGTACATATATAAGTTATGGTATCATTGCTGAGTGACATAACAATGTTCCATAAATATTGATGAAATGATTCGTCGAAAGATTCACAAATTGTGTCAATTTTTAGGCCTAGCGTATTCAAAGCAAGAAAAAAAGGATAGAAACCCTATTAAATCAAGGTTTCTATCCTCTTTACTTTTATTCCCACTCGATGGTTGCAGGTGGTTTACTTGTAATGTCATAGACCACGCGGTTAACGTGGGCTACTTCGTTAACAATGCGGGCGCTGATCACTTGTAGCACTTCCCACGGTAGGCGGGCGAAGTCGCTGGTCATCCCGTCGATAGAGGTGACGGCACGAATCCCGATGGTGTAATCGTAGGTCCGGCCATCCCCCATAACCCCAACAGACTTGAAGCCTGGGAGTACGGTGAAGTATTGCCATACGTCACGGTCTAAGCCATGGTTGGCGATTTCTTCGCGCAAGATGGCGTCTGATTCACGGACGATTTCGAGTTTTTCTTCGGTGATTTCGCCGATAACCCGAATACCCAGACCTGGGCCTGGGAATGGTTGGCGCCATACCAAGCTGTCTGGCATCCCCAGCGCTGTCCCCAAGGCACGTACTTCGTCCTTGAAGAGGGTGTTGAGGGGCTCAATCAACTCGAACTGCATGTCTTCTGGCAGACCACCCACGTTGTGGTGAGATTTGATAGTCTCGGCTGTCTTGGTCCCAGACTCGATAATGTCGGTGTAGAGGGTCCCTTGGGCTAGGAAGTCTACCCCTTCCAGCTTAGCCGCTTCATCATCGAAGACATAGACGAATTCGTTGCCGATGATTTTACGTTTTTGTTCAGGGTCGCTCACGCCAGCTAACTTGGACAAGAAGCGATCCTTGGCGTTAACCCGGATGATGTTAAGACCGAATTTTCCAGCTAGGCTATCCATAACTTGGTCGCCCTCGCCTTTACGCAAGAGGCCGTGGTCGACGAAGATACAGGTTAATTGGTCGCCAATAGCTTTCTGTAAGAGCACCCCTACGACGCTGGAGTCTACCCCACCGGACAAGCCAAGCAAGACCTTGCGGTCACCGACTTGTTGACGAATTTTGGCTACTTCCATTTCGATGAAGTCTTCCATGGACCAGTCGCCTTTGGCCCCACAGATATTGAAAGCGAAGTTGCGGAGCAAGTCATTCCCGTGCTCAGAGTGACGCACTTCTGGGTGGAACTGCACGCCGTAGATTTGACGGGCTGGGTTCTCGAAGGCCGCCACCGGGCAGTGATCGTTAGACGCCGTCACGCTGAAACCTTCTGGCACTTGCACGATTAAGTCACCATGACTCATCCAAACCTTCTCATGGCTATCTAAGCCAGCAAAGAGGCCTGTTTCACGTTGGTGAACATCTAACATGGAGCGACCATATTCGCGCTTGTTAGCAGATTCGACCTTACCGCCCAAGAGATGGGTGGTCAACTGCATGCCATAGCAAATCCCTAAGATTGGAATCCCCAATTCGAAGATGGCGGGGTCAATGGTGAAGGCACCCTCAGCATAGACGCTATGTGGTCCCCCTGAGAAGATAATCCCCTTGACATTGCCTTCGGCTTGAATGTCGGCAGCACTGGTATCATTGGCTAATAATTCACTGAAGACCCCAAATTCCCGAATACGGCGGGTAATCAACTGGTTATACTGACTCCCAAAATCCAACACAATAATTTTCTCTAACGATGCCTGTGTTTTCATGCTTTGCTCCTTTACTTCATCTTGTTATTGCCTATTGTACCAAAACCCTGTCCCGGTGTCATTAAATGTCGATGAGAGTTAGGCTGTCACGCCCCAACCCTATATATAACAAAAAAGGAGGGTTGCCCCTCCTCGGTGATGCGGCCAAGAAGACTCGAACTTCCACGGGGATACCCCCACTGCCCCCTCAAGACAGCGCGTCTGCCATTCCGCCATGACCGCAAAATCACTACTCGATTATTATAGCATCCTGGACTAAGCATGGCAAGCAATTTTTTTCATAATTTTATTGCTGGCCTCCTTGCCCTAAATAGAAAAGAGGCTGAGACAAAAGTCTCAACCTCTCTTATCTAAACTAGGCTTGATCTTCAGGACGTTTGGTTGCAACGAGGCCTAATCCGGCTAGCAAGGATAGGGCAGCTGCGCTGAAGAGTAAGGTTTGATCACTTTCACCAGTAGCTGGCAATTGTCCCTTGCCCTCACTTGGCGTTACTTGAGCAGCCTGAGCCACCAATGGTCCGCCAGCTTGTTCTGCTGGGTTAGCCGGTTGACTTGGGGTGGATGGCTGGCTAGGAGTAGATGGTTGACTTGGAGTTTCCTGACGCTTACCGAAACTTACCGCATAGAGCGAGAAGTGGTTAACCGTCAAGGCCACACGTCCATCATCCATCATCTCAAATGGCACTTCATTGACGATTTCTTTGGTGTCGCTGGTCAAGTAGTAAGCCTTGGTTACAGCCTTGTCCACTGGGAAGATAACCTTAGCATCACCTTTGACAGGGACTTCCTTGCCGTCTTTGTTGAGGAAGCTGATTTCATAGGCTTGGTGCTCGTCTTCGCCTAGGGCTGCCAACTTCTCTTTGAGCGGCACAACAGATACTGCCACGATGCTTGGATCCAAGTGTTTGGTTGGAATCTTAACCGAAACGCGCGTATCGCCGTCATTATCCTCGAAAGTCGCTTCGGTCTTGTCCGCATTGAGGGTCACCTTAACCCCTTGGGTTTCATAGAGTGGCAACTTAGTGCCTGGTTGATCTGGTTGACTTGGTTGGTCTGGTTGATTTGGCTCAGGCGTCTTGATTGTCTTGAGGTAATCAGTCATACGGTCCAGGGCCAACTTGGTTAATAAGTTATCACGGCTGAGGCCTTGGTAATAGACATCTACCGCCTTGAGCGCCTGGCGAGCCTCCTGACTATCGATGGCTTTGACCCGCTCTAATTGCGCTTGATAAGCGGATTGATCTAGTGGCGTATCGGCAATCTCTGGTAAGACAAAGCGTAATTCGGCCGCTGATTGGAAGGCGCCACCATCCCCGTAGGACTCTGTCCCAGTAATGGTTGCCTTCTTGACCTTAATTGGCTTATCGAATGGAATCACTTTGGTCTTAGCGTCGTCGGCCCAGCCGTCAAATTCAAAGCGATGCTCCTTACCTTCCTCATCCACTAAGACTAGGTTCCCCTTCTTGAGGCGACCGTTCGAAGCGTCTTGGCGTGGCACATATTCGAAGCGTGTGATTTCCAATACTTTATTGAAGTTTACCGTAGCTGGTTCGCCGATGGCCCGACGATCCCACGGCGTATGCCATAAGCTACTATTGTCTCCATCGAAGGCATACCATAATTCTTCCCCTTCATGATAAGGGGCGTCGACAGATTCAATGTCATCCCAGTTAGCAGCAGAACGTCTAGCTTGTAGGGCTTCTTTGGCTGTTTGAACGGCTTCAATCAGCTTGTTGGCATCTTCCACGCTAATGTTATCGTCGGCTTCAGTCAAGGCCAGCAGGGCATTCTTATAAGCTTCTAGACTACCTGGTGTATAGTTGCCGTCTACCACTGGCACATTTTCTTTGTAAGCTTCGTCCACCAGTAATTTACCTGTAACGGTCACTTCTTCAATTTGGAGGTTATCCATCATGAAGTCCTTATAGCCGCGGAAATCTACGGCACTACCGGTTTCACCCTTGTTGTCGGAACCTCGGCTAGTTGAGTAAATCCCTACCCAGGTATTGCCAGAATCAGAGGCTTGGACGATGAAGCTAGCCTTACCTGGCTTGTTGGAACCCTCCCAGGTATTGCGTAAGCTATGCATCTTGAGCTTGCTGCGACGGGTGTACTCGCCATCCCCTTCGACAAAGGCATAGGCATCGTGAGAGCCTGCTTCATAATCGAAGGTGACACGATAGGTTTTTCCTGCTTCGAAGCGGAAGTTTTGTGGGATGGTTTGATAGACTAATTTATCACGTCCAGTCAAACCGTTAGTCTTGAGCGACCAGTTGCCTTCGATGACGTCGTTAATCTTCTTATCATTCCAACCCCGTTGGGTATATGGATCATGCCGTTCTGACAAGTGAGTCCGGTTATCCTCTACCCCTTCAACGTTACCGATAACGAATGGGAAAATCCCTTGTGGCACTTCTTCGAAGTCTTGTTTGAAGGTACCTGGCGTCGTATCGTGCTTACCACTATACATCGTGGACTGGTTCTCAAAGACCCGAATTTCATCGAAGTAAGTAGCTTCTTGATCGGCATCACGACCCAGAGTCAGGGTAACGTTGCTGACGTCTGAACCTGTTGTGAAGAAGACATACATGTTTTGGAAGTAGCTGGTATTGCCAACTGTTGCATTCTTAGGCAAGGTGTTGTGGGCGTGCGCTTGAACATAGTTCTTGGCAATGGATTTATGGGTGTAGTTGCTAATGGTTTGGTCACCAGATTTAATGGTGATATCTGCCTTGGCATTACTACGGTTATCCACCCCAACATAGACAGCATAGCGGGTGTTAGGCTTCAGGTCGGTGAGTTTCTGCGTTAGGGTCACCCGTTCCTTGTTACCTTCAATCCGCAACATTTCATTTGCCCCTTGAGACTTAACGATTTGCGCGTGTTGACTATCCCCTGTCTTAGTCCAATGATCTAAGGTGCCACTGTTGAAACCTTGGTCATAGAGGTGGAGGCCTTCGCTCCAGGTCATGGTGCGTTTGCCTTGGGCTACTTTATAAAGCACGTAAGGTTGATCCGCTAGGGCGTCGATAGTAATGCGACCTTGGCTATCGACAGCTAGCTCTACTTGTTCCTGTTTACCTTGGTCAGTCAACTTGTAGAGATAGACCTTATCACCGCGCCAAGCTTCTGGCAGGGTCCAGGTGGTTTGCCCAGCTGTCTTGGAGAAGAAGTACATCTTCTCTTTGTCGCCAGTCAAGGCTTTACCGTTAGCATCCCAGTTCCATGGGGTCAGGTAAGCACCGCCATTTTCAATCACACGACCGTTGAGGGTGACCGTACGTTGACGGTAGCCCGCATCATTTGGATTGTTCGATAGACGCTTGATGACGATTTGGTCGCCGGCTTCATTAGCCAAATGCACTTCCATTTCTGGAGTCCAGTTATAGGTTTGGCCATTATCGGTCATTTGGACAGGGTGGCCGTTGACCCACTTGGCTACCTTGTAGTGTTGGAAGAATTTGGTCATGACATCGTGTTCGAAGAGGTTGGTAATATAACCTTCATAGTCACTGCGGCCTTGCCAACCTTCGAAGTCTTTCATGTCGTAACCACCTAGGAGTGGATAGTTGGCTGCCCCGCCATAACGTGGATAATCCCCTACCCATGCATCTTTTTGGTGGTTGCGGATGAAACGAGCAATATTGGAGTTAATCCCCTTGTTGGTATAACCACCATAGGTTAGGTCAGCTGCCCAGTGTTGGAAGGTTGAATCATATTCACCCCCGTGGCCCCACTCAATGGTGAAACGCCAGCCTTGGCTATTGATTTCCTTAGCAATCACGTGGGTAGCCCAAGCACCGTTGTCCCCGGACTGGCCGTTGCCCCATACGTCTAAGTAAATAAAGTCTAGGCCTTCACCCAAGGTTTCTTTGAGGTCTTTCCAGCGTTTGAGACGGTTATGAGCTAAATCGTAAGCCGCGTCAATGTTAATCCCTTGGTCTAGCCAGTTCCAACCATAGCTATAAGTCCCGTCTTCGCGTTTGCGCAAGATTGCTTCGCTAAAGTATTTAGATTCTGGATAGGTTTCAGAAGCATTGACGTGAATCCCTAGTTTGGCCCCATATTGCTTGGATTTTTCAATCAGGGTCTTGAAGTCTTTGACGCCCCCAATACGACGGCCAATGTCGGCATAATTGAGGTGGCCAGAGTCGTGCCCTTCACTGCCGTAACCCTTAAGCAAGACAGATTGTCCTAGGCCATCCGTATGCAGATTGACCTTCTTAATCCCGTCTAGGGTCATGAGGAATGGGTTTTGGGCATGCGAACCGAAGTTCATAGCAATCCGGTAAGCTACCAGATCCGGCACACTTTCAGAACCTTTAGGGTTATTCATAATCTTGCGGAAGGCGATGGCCCCATCCTGCCAGTCTACTTGTTTATCCTTATTAAGGTCTTGGGCGAAGACCACCTTGCTACTTGGCAATTCGAGGGTATATTCAGGATAAACCAGTTTGCCATAGGCCCGTTGGTAGTAGTAAGGGGAGCTTTGAATCCCGATATAGTTAACGCCGGCTACGCGTTGCTTGAAGGCGGTCAGACGCGTGAAGTCTTCAGATCCACCACCGTAGCTAAATTGTGAGTTGCTCCAAACCCCGGCAGCGACTTTGTCAGAGGAAACAAAACCATACATGAAGCCATAGGCGAAGTCATCCATCTTACCTGGCACTAGGTCCACATGGCTATCACCTGCCCGGTGGGTATTATTGGACATCCAAGAGCCATCGAACTTGGCTCCAGTTTGATTAGAGCCGACAGAAACTAGGGTGTTACCTGGGAATTCAATCGTCGAAATCAATTTACGAGGGTTATCGATTTCTTTGCCCATGGTCACCAAGTTTTTGTTTTCTACCTTGGTCACATCAAAGTGCAATTCATTGCCCACTACCTTGAGTTGTACAGTAATAACCGCATCAATAAAGGCTTCAGGATTCTTAACCGTCAGCGTGTACTCGGCAGTCGCTTGATCCACCTTGCGGTAAGTCACTTGAGGCTTAACATCAGTCCCGTTAATGCTGAGCTTGTCTAGTTTTTGCACTTGCCCGGTCATAGTATGGCCGCCGAACTGATAGTGCTTGATGCGTGGGAAGAGGGTATCAATTTCAGCATCTAAGACATCTGAACGAATGTGGTCGTAGACAACATCTTGGTCGTTGGCTGCTAGGCCTGGATCCACTGCTCCATTATCTGGTTGACTTGGCTTGAGGTTAGACTGGTCGTCTGCCTGCACAGCCACACTAGTCCGTTCATTGCCCCAAGTTGCCGCCTTGAGGTAAATTTTATTTTGTCCTTCTAAGGCCGTCTTCACTTCTTCTGGCACTAGTAAGGTATCGAAGAGGCTCTTCCCATTATTAGTGGCATTGAGCTGGCCATCCTTCTTGTAAGTGATGGATAGATTGTTGACCTCTCCTGGTTTAGGGGCGGCTACCCGACCTTTTTGATACCAGGTGCTAGCCTTAGGCGATTTATATTCCCAGAACCAACCATCGCGGTCGTAGCCGACGAAGATATGGTTGGCAGGGTCCTTATACTTGAGGAAAACCCCGAAGCGGGATTGTTTTTCTGTTGATAGGTCTTTGAAGGTCAAGTTGACACTGGCATTGCCATCCTGGTCCACTTCCAGTCCCTTTTTCTCAAAGAGGGCAGGGTTCTGTCCGTTATCATTCTGAGCAGTAGAAGCCAGTTTATTGTAGCGTACGCCTCCTTCTTCCACGACTTCGACGGTCCCCTTACGGCTGCCGGTCGCAGTCCAGTCTGGTGCTACTGCTTTGTCTTCAGTCGCCGCAGGACTCGGATTAGGGTTGGCCTCCTCAGTGGCAGAAGGACTTGGAGTCTCTGTCGCTGGCGCCTCCGCTTCTGATGGAGTCTCTGTCGCTGCTGGCGTATCTGTTGCTGTAGGGGTAGCTTCCGCACTTGCAGCTGGCTCAACCACATCAATGGCTCCCGCCGGAACAGGCTCTACCTCACTGGTGGCTGGGGTGTCGGAGACAGCTTCTTGGGCCGATACGCTTGGACTTTGGCCTAATAGAAAGGCCCCAATAATGACGGAGCAAGTCCCAACACTGAGCTTACGAATGGAAAAACGACACTTCTTATCAAACAAGTTCTGAATCGAATTTCGCATGATAATCCTCCTTATAAAATATAATAGTTTCTTACCCCTCTATTATATTGTATCCCCTTACAAAAAGAATTATAAATTCTTGCTGAATCATTTAGCTTTCTTGCGATATTTGTCTTTTAATTACGTTCCTTATGGAGGTAAAGCTTGTTGTCTAGCCATCCCCATAATTTCTTAAATTTCTCTGTCTATACAGAATTCGGGCATAAAAAAGAGGCTGATTAATCAGCCTCTTGAATATTAATGATGTCTGCGCGCTAAGTCTTGGAAAGGCAAGCCCCGGTCTTGGGCCCAGTTACGCAAGTCTCCTGTCAGAATCAGATCAGTAGTCTGAAGTTCTTGCCAATCACGCGCACCTAAAAGCAGATAGAGTTGGCGTAATTGCTCCTGCCAAGCTCTGACCCCTTCAATGGTCGCTTCAAGTCCCTTATTTTCCAGATGGTGCAGGAAGTAGCCGGCTAGGCCGACGGCTCTAGCTCCCATGGCGAGGGATTTGATAATATCAACGGGTTGATGGATACCGCCACTAGCCAAAATCTCCAACTCGACAGGTGCTACTCGTGCTTCCAAGAGCGACTCTGCCGTCGTCTGGCCATATTGGTAGAGGGCTTGGAATTGAGGTGTCTCGTGTCGTTGGTCTTCAATCTGGATGAAATTAGTGCCACCCCGACCGCTGACATCCACCGTCTTCACGCCGACTTCAGCCAAGCATCTTAAGGTTTGTTGACTCATACCGAATCCTACTTCCTTAATGATAACCGGGCAATCCAGGCCATTCACTAAGCGCTCAATTTGCTTTAACCATTGGCTGAAGTCGCGGTCCCCCTCAGGCATGACCACTTCTTGGGGCCGGTTGAGGTGGATTTGCAAGGCATTGGCACCCATGGCCTCCAAGACTCGCTGAGCCGACTCTAGGCTGTGATGGGCCCCCAGATTAGCTAGGATAAACCCATCTGGATTGACCTGGCGCATCACTTGATAGCTAGTCGCCACTGTCGGATCCTTGACCATAGCACTAGCCGAACCAGCCGCTAGCGCTAGCCCCGTCTCCCGCGCCACAATAGCCAGTTGCTCATTGTATTGGCCGGTTAACTTGGAACCACCCGTCATGGCATTAATGTAAAAAGGAAAGGCATGAGTGTGGCCAGCCCACTGAGTAGTCAGGTCAATCTCATCTTGAGACAGGAGCGCCAAGGGATGGTGGACAAAGCGTAGTTGATCGAAGCAACTAGCGGTCTGAACCCCTGCCTGTTGGGCCAAGGCTAAGTGAAGATGGTCGGCCTTACGATGGGCCATTAAGTTTTCTTCTTGCATTAATTTCCTGCCTCCTCAGAGGGCCTTTGAGGCGCCCCTATCTCTAGTTCGACTAGGGTGATGCCGGCCGCCTGCCAAGCTGCCGCCAACTCTTTCTTGAGTCCTTGGCCTTGGCCGACCGCAATCCCGCAGTCTCCCCCTCCAGCCCCCGAGGATTTGGCCTCGAATTGATAGGCTTGTGCAATAGTCACCAACTCTCGAAGGGCCGGCGTCTCAATAGAGAGGGTATTGTGTTTTTCAATTTGTAGTAATAAATGTCGGTAGTCAGCCAGGCGCGATTGGATGGCTAAGTTGTCACCAGTCTCAAAAGCTGTCTTGATGGCTTGGACTGTCTCCTTGGCCGAACTTAGAAATGCCTGATAGGCGACACCAGACCGGTCCTGCCACTGGTCAATTAAGTTATCGGTAGAAGCTGGCACGCCAGTCCAGCCTACTAAGACCTCTAAATCCGCTGGCGCAGACATAGGCTGGATGACCAGACTAGGCCAGTCTTGACTCAGCAGGGATAAAATCGAATGGTTTGCTAGGGCTTCTTGTAGCCAAACCCGATCCGGGGCCACATAGTAGAGCCAGCCGCCATAAGCATTGACCGCTAAATCAGCCAGACTCCCCTTAGAACCTAGGCGCATCATGGCCATAGCAGCCAACTTATAGTGCATGAGCGGCGACTTAGCCACCAAGCCATAGAAAGCCAACAAAGCTTGAATAGCCGCCACCGTCACTGCCCCACTAGAGCCAAAGCCGTATTTACGACCATTGTCTGCTAGCAGCTGACTGTCTATACTTAGGCGATAGTCTTGTAAAGGGCGCCCCACTTGCTCAACTAAGTCTTCCACTATTTGCATGGCGGCTAGAACATAGCGCCACTGAGCCGAATCAGCCTCATAGAGACTTGCCCGCTCATAGTGCCAGTCTTCTAAGCTTGGCAGATTAGACTGGAGCAGACCTCGGCCTGGCCAGGGGCTGATGCCCACTTGGCAATGCAAATACTGGCTAACTGCGAAGAGCAGGGCCGGTTGGCCTGGGGCCAAGACAGCATACTCGCCCGCCAGAAAGAGTTTGCCGGGTGCCCAGCCCTGATTAGTCCCAAAATTCAGTTCAGGTGCCAAATCAAAAAGCTCTAAAAGCTGGTCCATTGCTTCCATGGGCTGCCTCCTTCTTAATTATGAATTGGATAAGGTGCGGGGCCAGGGTAGGCCACCGCCAATTGCTTGGAATCAAATTCGGTCATAAAACGATCGCGAATAGCCTCTGCTTGACTTGCTGGACAGAGAACCTTGACATTAGGACCAGCGTCCATGGTGAAATAGGCGGTGAATCCTTCTTGCCGTAGTTGTCGCACCAAGTCCATGGCCTTGAGCGAATCCGCCTCCCAATAGCTAAAGCTTGGGTTGGCCGCAATCATGGTCGCATGCATCTTCATGGCATTGTGTTCAGCTATTTGGCCGACACGGTCTAGGTCATGGGCTAGAATAGCAGGTTGAATAGCAGCCAAATCCTTGGCAACTTCATCAGGCCACAAGGCATAAAAAGGCGATGTCTCCATGGTCTGGGCCATACCTTGGCGGCTAGAAATCTTTTTGGTCCCTTTGTTAACCATAACGACTAGCATGGCTAAATCCCAGTCAGCTGCCTCAAAAGGTTCAGCATAAGAAGAGTCGCTGTCCTCTCCCTGGCCCGCATGCCAAATAGCGAAGCCACCAAAGAGACTACGGCTAGCAGAACCTGAACCCTGACGGGCTAGAATAGATAGTTGACGTTGGGATAAGTCCAGGCCTAAGGCGGCATTGGTCGCACAGGCCAAGGCTGCGTAGGCTGAGGCCGATGAAGCCAAGCCAGCTGCCGTCGGAACATGATTGGTGCTGGTCACCAGAGCCCGGCAATCGGTCTGGGCAAGCGCCCGAAAACGGTCTAGGAAGGCTGAGACTTTGGCTACTTGGCTAGCCTCTTGCTCCTGGCCATCGAGAATAAAACGGTCATGGGCTAGCTGGGCATCAAAAGTCACTTGAGTATCGGTGTAGAAAGCATCTAAGGTCAGTGACAGCGAACTTGTCACCGGCAGGAAGAGGGCTTGGTCGCGTTTGCCCCAATACTTAATCAGGGCGATATTGGTATGAGCGCGATAGGTCGCGCTCCCTTTTGGCTCAATCATCGGGCTCCTCCTCCTTTTAAATGGCCATGGTCCAGGTGCGGCCGGCGCCTGCCTGACGCATGGCCTGACTAATGGCCTCGGCCTGCTGGGCCTGGCTGGCTAGGGCAATGACACAGCCACCCAAGCCCCCGCCTGTTAACTTAGCACCTAAAGCGCCAGCTAACCAGGCGGATTTGACAATATTATCCAGCTCAGGGGTCGAAACCTTGAGCTGGTTGAGATAATAGTGGTTGTATGTCATCAGACGACCCAAGGCCACCAAATCTCCTTGGCGGATGGCCTGCTGGGCTTGAATGGTGCATTCCCCAATAGCTGCCATGGTCTTCATGACCTGGTCAGGTCGGTCTTGCGCTAGCTGAGCTACTTGAGCGACAGCAAGCTTGGTTTGGCCTGCCTGGCCACTATCGGCAATCACCAGATAGCCTCCCAAGTTCATTTGGAAGGCTTGTGGCGTTAGGCCCTTACGATAGAGGGCGGGCTGTGTGGTGGAGGTCATCAAGGTATCCAGGCCACTTGGCGCACCGTGGGCCAAGACCTCAGCCTGGTTGACCATGTAGTGCAGCACTTCCTGAGTCAGACTGACCCCATAGTAATCGGCCAAAGCCCGAACCAGGGCAACCGCCACAGCGGCTGACGACCCCATGCCTCTTTCCTGAGGAATGTCGCTATCAATACGAATATGGATGGCCGAGACCTGTTTTTTAGGCGCGCAATGCTCCTGAGCCAAACTGATAGCAGCCTGAACATTTTGCAACTCTTGTGGCGCATCTGCCAAAGGCCCCTTATAGTAGCGACAGAACAAATAGTCTGCCTTGTGTTGGGTGGGTGTTACCCGGACACGGATGGCCACAGCTGGTACCGGCAAGGCAATGGCTGGGTAATCGTAGACAACGGCATGCTCCCCCATAAGGATAACTTTACCGTGGGCGGTCCCCATACCCACTGGACTGTCCGCTACTTGGCTTTTTATATTTAATTCTTTATGTTGATTTTCTAGCATCTTTTTAGGCACAAAGAGGTCCCCTTTACGAGTCAATTCGTCATGTTCTATTGTAGCGCATCCCAGGAAAAAGTGGGATTTTTAGGGAAAGTTTTAAGCAATCTTAAACTTTCTTAGATTCTGTGGTAAAATAAGCCTAAGCATCCCCGTCAGGAGGTATCTCATGTCATTGGAAATGTTCACGCGCTACGCGCCCCAAGAGTGGCAAAAGCTCCACCAAGAGGGCCAACCTATCCCCCAGGTCCATGAATTGGCTCGACTGGTCTCACTTAATGACCGCCTGTCTCAGGCAGACGTGGCCACCATCTATGCCCCTATGATTCATTATTTGGACATGATGATGACCTATCAACAAGCCTATCAGTCTGCCAAATATCAATTTCTTCAGGGCCAGAACCATCCCTCGCTCCAATCCCACCAGCCTTTTGTCATTGGGATTTCGGGGAGTGTAGCAGTCGGTAAGAGTACAACGGCCCGGGTCTTACATGAGCTACTGAGCCGGACCTATCCAGAGCGCAAGGTCGCCCTGATGACCACCGATGGTTTTCTCTATCCTAACGCTGAATTAATTCGGCGTGGTATCCTAGGCCGCAAGGGTTTCCCAGATTCCTACGATATGCCTCGACTCCTAGACTTCATGCAACGTATTAAGACGCGTAAGGGGCCAGTCAGCTACCCTGTTTATTCCCACCAGGTCTATGATGTCTTAGTCGGCCAAGAAGCCGTTATGGAAGATCCCGACATCCTGATTGTGGAAGGTATTAATGTCTTGCAACTGCCACAGAACCAGAAACTCTATGTCAGCGACTTCTTCGATGTCTCCATCTATATCGACGCTAACCCTGTCCATATCCAACGTTGGTACATGGAACGTTTCGAGCTCTTACTGGACTTGGCCAAGCAAGACCCTCATAACTACTACTTCGATCTGTCCCAAAAACCACGCGAACAAGCCCGCCAATATGCTAACGAGGCTTGGCAGACCATTAACCTAGTTAACTTGATTCAAAATATCGCCCCTACACGTGAGCGGGCAGATCTGATTCTGCATAAGGCCTCCAACCATTTGGTAGATAGCATTTATGTCCGGAATTACTAGAACTTCAACAAACAAAAAAGTCGCCATAGTTAAACTTATGGCGACTTTTTATTTAAGTTATAGATTTAGAAATCTGCCGGTAACTTAGGCACAATCCCTAAGCCCTTGGTGCCATCACCCGTATGGGTACCGATGACAGGACCAATATTGGTATAGCTAAGGGGCATACCAGGATAGGCTTCCTTCATCATCTCATCTAATACCTTTAGATCTTCTGGCGCACCCGCTTGGCCAATGCCGACATGCACGCCCTGAGGGTAGCGTGTTTGCCATTCTGACACTAGCTCCACCATACGACGGTAGACCTTCTTGGTCGTGCGGATTTTCTCAGAAACGGCAATCTTACCTTCTTCAAAATGCAGTAGAGGACGAATCTGTAAGATATTACCCAAGATGGCACTGGAAGCCGACAAGCGACCACCCTTAACCAAGTTATTGAGGTCTCCTACCATGAGATAGACATCCGAATGACGTGCCGACCATTCTAGGCGACGACCCACTTGCTCTGCTGACAAACCTTGGTCAATCCAGTCTAAGGTTTCCTTGACTAAGATTTCCATGACCATACAAGATGAGCCAGAGTCTACTGCATAGGCTTGTAATTTGTCCTCATACTCACTCAAAAGCATACGAGCAGTTTGATAGGTTCCGCTGATTTCACTGGAGAGGTGAATGGCATAGACCGTATCATAGCCAGCCGCTACTAATTGGTCCAAGAGGGCCAAGTAATCCCCTGGTTGGGGCTGAGAAGTTGTCGGTAATTGATTTTCAGACTTGAGGCGGGTGTAAAATTCATTTAATAATTGCAGGTCAGAAGTATCCTTCATAACTGAGCCATCGCTGAAATTAACCGACAAGGCAACTTGATAGACGTCTGGATGTTGGGCTAAGGCCTCTGATAAGTAGGCAGTAGAGTCAACAATCACAGCTGCTTTCATCAACATTCCTCCTTAATTCAAAAATACGCTCCAGAGGGATTATATCAAATATCGCGCCAAATGTCTTGCCATGTGGTAGAATAATGTGGAAAGGAGGCGCCCTAATGAACTATCTGACCATTGATCAAGCCAGTGTCCACGAAATCGAAATCAAGAAGTCCCGCTTCCTCTGCTATCTCTATCCACTCCAGGATCCAGCCGACTTCCCACCAATCCTTGCCGCCTTGCGCAAGGAACATTACAAGGCTGCGCATCATTGTAGCGCCTATATCATCGGTCCTGATTCCCTGACCCAGAAAATGAGTGATGACGGTGAACCTGCGGGTACGGCCGGCGTTCCCATGCTGGAAGTTCTCAAGCAACGTCAGTTAACTAACCTAGCCGCCGTGGTAGTCCGCTATTTTGGCGGGATTAAGCTAGGGGCTGGGGGCCTCATTCGTGCCTATTCCAGTGCAGTCAGTGAAGCCTTGAATCAGGCTACTATTGTCGCTAACGTCAACCAGTTGCTAATTGCTTTAGAGCTGGGCTATAACCAAGTCGATTCCTTCCAGTATTTTCTGGACCATAGTGACTTGGATGTCACGGTTATGGACACCGAATATGCCGGCCAAGTCACCTATACTTTGGCTATCTATCAAGACCAAGCTACGACCCTAGAAGCCCAACTACGCGACCGTTTCAATGGTCAAATAGGCTGGCTAGAACTAGGCGAGGAGACCGTCAATGTCCCTGTCAAACAAGCAGCCGACCTAGATTAAGATATATACAAAAGACCCGAGACAAGTGTCTCGGGTCTTTGTGTCCTCTAAAACTTTTCGAAGAAGCTCTGCAACCAGTTAACTAAGGCGCCTTGCTTGAGGTTATCAGGCAAGACCTGGTTGACAACCGCCACATGCTGTTCAAAAGAGCGGTTCATGATTTTCTGGATTTCTCTCAGGCGCATATCGCGTCCTTGGCGTTCTGCCGTGGCAATCTGCTTAAGGACCTCGATATAACTGTAGGCCAGACTCAAAGTCAAACCAGAAGCAATGGCTCCCGTCACCGCACCGCCCGTTACCGTCCCTAAGCCAGGTAGAATCTTGAAGACGGATGATACCAAGAGTTTCCCCATCAAAGTAGTGCCACCGGTCCCACCTAAACCCATAACTAGGCTAATTAACTGGGATTTCTCTAACGACACCCCGAAGATGGCCGATAGATGGGCCAACATGGTAATTTGCATGGGAACTAGGAGCGTCGCGTCAGCTACCGGAATTGGCACAAAGCCAACCCCAAATGCTGTCGTCACATAGGTTTGCGCCCAACGTCTAGCCTCTTTGACCTTTCTTGCCAAATCGACCTGTTGGGCGTTGATAAAAGCCCGGTGAACTGACTCCGGCACTAAACCTAGGCTCAACTCCAAGAGCTCATTTAAGCCATGAGACGGGATTATAGCCTGTTTTGGCAGGCTATAAGCCTTGGCCAGAATAGGCACAATCCCCTTGACTGGCAGAGCCATTTCCTGTAACTGATTAAGAAATTCCTGGTTACCTGGATCCAGTTGTTGGGTCAAGACCAGAATAACCGGCACATACTGGGCCAAGGTCTTGATGATTTCGATTTCCATGGCTTCAATTCTAGCCATGGTCGAATTCAAGCAGTAGTAGACCACGTGAATTTTATCGCGCGGATCGCCTTGGCGCTTCTCAATCAGGAGATCCGACAAGCTGGCTAAGACCTCCCGTTGGGATTCAGCTGTCAACTCCAGCCCCTTGGTATCATAGAGGGTCAGAGGCACGCCTTCCTTAGTAATGCGCACGAGTTGTTGAGTAATGGGTAGCCCGGCCCCTGTGCTTGCCAAATTTTCCCGGAAAAGGGCATTAATGAGCGTGGATTTACCACTCCCAGTTTTACCTGCTACTAGGACATTGAGGGGCTGCATCTTGTCAACTTCAGTCTGGGTTTTATTGAGTAACTCATCCACCAGCTGGGTGTTGACCCGACGCTTGAAAAGTTGATTTAGTTGGCGCATAGGCCACCTCCTGGACTGACATTAGTCGTTGTTGCGACTAGATAGAAGAATCAAACGGAGCAACTGTAAGGCTGTGGCACTGGCTGCCGCCACATAGGTTAAGGCTGCTGCATTAAGCACTTTGCGGGCAGCTGGCATTTCTTCTGGGGCCAAAAGTTGGTTTTGTTCCAAAATTTTAAGTGCCCGCGCGCTAGCATCGAATTCCACTGGCAGGGTCACCACTTGGAAGACTAAGACTAGGGAGAAGAGAATAATCCCAAATTGGACCAAGCCCATCATTTGGAAGATAAAGCCGGCAATAATAACTGGCATGGCCGCTGCTGAACCAATTTGGGTCACAGGCACTAAGGCATTACGCAAACGGAGCGGGAAGTAGTTCTCAGCGTCTTGAACTGCGTGGCCACATTCGTGGGCAGCAACCGCAACCGCTGCAACCGAAGTCTCCATATCGGTCGCATCAGACAGACGCAAGACCTTGTGACGGGAGTCATAGTGGTCAGTCAAATCACCTGAAACATGTTCGACTTGAACATTGTTAATCAGGGTTTGTCGCAGAATGGCTTGAGCCACTTGGCGACCGGTCGTGCCCTTGCTAGTTTCCCATTCGCTGTATTTGCTGAAGGTGGATTTTACTTTCCATTGGGCATAACCAGCAAAAGCCATCCCGATAATGATTAAGAAGTAAGTTGGGTCAAATAAATATCTCATGGATATCCCTCCATTATTTTCAAGTTATACCTTATTATATCAAGTTTAAGGACCCTTGGCATCTTTTAGGCTGAGCCCTTTGGGAAAACTTAAGAAATCTTGCCTTTAAGCCCTATCCCCCAAATCATGACAAATGTCACATCATGTCATGACAGGCGCTACTACTAGCCTCCGATTGCTTGGCCTATAATAAAAATATCAACAGCAAGGAGGGAACTATTATGAGTCTCATTAATGTAAAAGGTGTTGGCAAGACCATCAAAGGTCGCCCCATCTTACAAGATATCAACTTCTCGATTGAGGCTGGCGAATGCATCGCCCTCATTGGTCCTAACGGGGCCGGCAAGACCACTCTGATTGAGCTCTTACTCCATGACAAAATCCTCAGCCAAGGGGCCATCACTATTAAGGGTATGGCCGTAGGTAACCGCAAACTCAAGAGCACTATCGGCCTTCTACCTCAGACTAACGAGCTTCCTAAGAACCTCAAGGTAAAAGAATTAATCAGCTTCTTCCAATCCATCTACGACTACCCCTTGACCCAGGAAGAAATTCAAGACATTTTGCGTTTCAGTCCTAGTCAATACAATCAGATGACCCAATCCTTATCCGGCGGTCAACGTCGTCTTCTGGGCTTCGCCTTGACCCTGATTGGCCGTCCTTCCGTTCTCATACTAGACGAACCGACAGCTGCCATGGATACTTCAACCCGCCAACAATTCTGGGAAATTATTCGCCGTATCAAAGAAACCGGCACTACCATTCTCTACTCTTCTCACTACATTGAAGAAGTCGAACATACAGCCGAACGGATTCTGGTTCTCCACCAAGGCAAGCTTATTCGCGACACGACCCCTCACCGTATGCGGTCAGAAGAATTAACCCAATTCTTTACCGTCCCAGTCCGCTTCCAAGAAGTCTTGTCCAAACGCCAAGACATTATGGACCTAACCGAAAGTAGTGATAGTCTGACCTTCCATACTAAGAATGGTGCTGAAGTATGGGCTGCCCTTAGCCAAGCGGGTTGTGACTTCAGTGAATTAGAAGTCGCGCGCCGCACCTTACTCAATAGTATTTTCGAAACCACCCGAGACGACCAAGAAAGCGAGGTAAAATAAAATGAAAAACTTACGCGCCCTCATCAAGGTAGAGACCTACTTTACATTACGCAATTGGCAAAGTTTAGTCATGGCCATCGGCATGCCCTTAGCTTTCTACCTTCTCTTCTCTGGTATCTATCAAGCGGAGATGCCTTATAGCTACAGAGTCTTCATGATGATTTCCATGACGGCTTCTTCTCTTCTAAGCTTCAACGTTTTCGCCCTACCCTATAATTTAACTGCAGACAAGCACACCAATTGGCGGCGTTTTCTTCACCATTCACCGGTGTCTGTGGTACAATATTACTTAGTAAAAGCCTTACGCTTTGCCTTTCTCTATTCCCTCGCCATCGGCGTGGTCTTCAGCTTTGGTGGCTTAGTTCGTCAAATTACCCTACCGGCCGGTGACTATTTCATGGTCATTCTTATTCTCTTGGTTGGGATGATTCCCTTCTCCTTTATTGGGGCCCTCATTTCCTACTTGCCAAGTGAAGAAACCATCTCCATGGTTGGGAACATCGCCTTTATGGCCATGTCACTCTTAGGTGGCCTCTGGATGCCTCTGATGTTTTTCCCTCAATGGATGCAAAATCTAGCCAAATGGATTCCTAGCTACCACTTAATGCAAATCATCCAAAACTGGTATACTAACCGCGTCTGGGCATGGGATTCCATTTTAGCACTGGTAGCCTATGGGATCTGCTTCTTAATCCTGATTGCCTTGGTGCAACGTAAAATTGAAGTAAAATAAGTCCTTTAGAAGGAGGGACTATCATGTTCCAACGTCTGAAAATTGCGATGAAACAGACTCATATCATGTTCTATATTAGTCTAGTCTTCATCCTATTCCCCATTATTGAATCCATCAATCAGTCCCCCATTAATTGGGGGCTTTTGGGCTTTACCTTTATCTTTTTAGTTTCCTATCTCTCCCTCTTATGGAGTCGAGACCAACGAATTGTCACCTTGAGTTGGATTTATGCGGCAAGCTTTATCTGTTACTGTGCTCTTTACCTCAATCCTAACTTCATTTGGTTTCTCTTTTATTTGGGCAATGTCATGGCCTATTGTTTCCCTCGTTCTTCCCTCTTGTCCTGGCGCTGGTTAAGCATTTATGGCATCGCTCTAGGCATCTATCTCTATCATACTTGGCAGGGCTTGGGTCCCATTGAGTTATTCTATCTGGGCCTGCTAATCAGCTTCATCATCCTCTTCTCCATCGGTCAGCGCTTCGGTCGCTTGCGAGAGCTTATGCAGGAAAGAGAAGAAGCAAAAAACAAACAAATCAACCTACTTTTAGCTGAGAATGAACGTCATCGAATCCGGCGTGACCTCCACGATAACCTAGGCCATCTCTTCGCCACCTTGGCTGTTAAAAGCGAACTAGCCACTAGCCTGATGGACCGTCAGAAATATGAGGCCGCCCAAGAACATGTCAAGGATATTCACCACCTAACTCAGGAAGCGATGCACCAGGTGCGGGCCATTATCAACGACTTAGACCACCACGACTTGGCTAACGAACTCATCCGGCTGCAAGAAATGTTAGAAATATCTGGCATCCAGGTGGTCATTGACAACCAACTAGGTACCCTGTCCTTGACTCAGGACCAATCCTCCACCCTAGCCTTGTGTTTGCTAGAAGCCTGCAACAATATCATCAAGCACGCCCAAGCTAAGCATGTGCTCATCCGTCTCTGGCAGAACGACAATTTCCTCTACGCCTTTGTAGAAGACGATGGGCAAGGTTTTGGCCCCGTGCAAGAAGGTGAACTCCACACCATCTTAGATCGCCTGCAAATTCAAGGTGGACAGCTAAACATCCTCAGTCGTCGCCAACCTACCCAAATCCAACTTAAAATGCCCTACGAGAAAGGATAGGTGATTCCATGCGCCTCTTAATTGCAGAAGACCAAGCCATGCTTCGAGATGCCCTCTGTCAACTCCTAGAGCTGGAAGACCAAGTAGAAAGCGTCCACCCAGCCAAAAATGGCCAGGAAGCCATGGAAATTATAGGTAGCCAGACCATCGATATCGCTCTCTTAGACATTGAAATGCCTTACGCCAGTGGCTTAGATGTGCTAGAGTGGTCTAAGTCCCATCACCCTGAGGTTAAGGTCCTCATCTTCACCACCTTCAAGCGTCCCGGCTACTTCGAGCGCGCCCTTAAAGCCGATGTCGATGCCTTCGTCCTCAAGGAGCGCCCAGTCCATGCCCTCATGGAAACTCTAGAAAACATCCTAGCGGGTAAGAAAGAATATGCGCCTGAGCTCGTTGATCGCCTTTTCACTCATCACAACCCCTTGACCCCACAAGAGCGCCAGCTCATGGCAGGCGTTAGAGAAGGGCTCTCCAACAAGGAGTTAGCCCAGGAGCTCCATCTATCAGAAGGTACCGTCCGCAACTACATGTCTACCGTTCTGCAAAAACTAAGCGCTAAAAACCGGGCGGATGCCATCCGTATCTGCCAAGAAAATGGTTGGTATTAAAATTTCGCAAAGAAAAAAGACTGAGAGGCATCAGCTTCTCAGTCTTTTACTTTATCTTAGTCTTCTAAGTCCACGTTGTGGTAAACGCGTTGAACGTCGTCATTGTCTTCTAAGACTTCAATCAAACGCTCGAATTTAGCTAAGTCGTCACCTGTTAAGGTCACTTCGTTTTGTGGTAAGAGGTCTAATTCTGCCACTTCAAACTCGCTAATCCCCATGGCTTCCAAAGCTGATTGAATGGCGTGGAAGTCGTTAGGTTCGCCGTAAACGACAACAGACTCACCTTCTTGCGTTACTTCACGGACATCTACATCGGCTTCTAATAAGCCCATCATGATTTCGTCAGCATCTTGGCCAGCGATAACGAAAACAGCTGTCGCGTCGAAGAGGTAGCTAACAGACCCGCTGACACCCATGTTCCCGCCGTTCTTACCATAGGCCGCCCGCACATCACTGGCAGTCCGGTTTACGTTGTTAGTCAAGGCATCCACGATAATCATGGAACCATTTGGCCCGAAACCTTCGTAGCGGAGCTCTTGGAAACTTTCGTCGCCGCCACCTTTGGCTTTTTCGATAGCACGGTCAATGACATGCTTAGGCACATTATAGGTCTTAGCACGATCAATGACAAATTTCAATTTTTGGTTACTATGGGGATCTGGATCGCCTTGTTTAGCTGCTACGTAAATTTCAATCCCGAATTTTGCGTAGACCTTACTGTTATTGGCATCCAACTTGGCTTTTTTTTCTTTGATGTTGGCCCATTTACGTCCCATTCTTTCACATCACTTTCTCTTAAGATATTACTATTATAAGGCTAAGCCCCCGCTATGGCAAGGTCTGACACTCATTTGCCTTGCCAGTGGACAAGTAGGCTTTTAGTAGCCCCCGACCTTACGAATGACTTTATAAACCTGGTTGGAAACCCAACGTCCTACTCGCGTATTCGCTGTTGTTAAGCGGCCAAAGAAAGCATAACGCAAGACTTTGAAGGCCTCAGGGTTACGTTCTTGTAGGAAGTTCCAGAGGTCTTGGCGCTTAGCTATCGCTTCTGGTGTCCCAATACGATTGAGCAAGGCGCTAGAAATGCTGGTGACAATCTCCAAATGTTTAAGCAAATACTGGCGAATGCTAGGATGTAGCGGTTGGCTAAAGTCAACCGCTTCAATCAAGAGTCGGTTGACCTTAAGTTGCTGGTCAATCCGCCCCATCATAACTCGTTCATTGACCGACTGGTCATCTCGGCCAATCAGATAACGATAGAAGTCGACATCCAGATAATAGAGGCGCTGAACATGCTGAATCGGTTGATAGACAAAGACATTATCTACATAGAAGGTGTGTTCTGGCAAGATAAGACCACAATCTCTCAACAGTTGGGTCCGATATATCAATGAATGCATCATGAGATACTCGCCTACTGAGAAAGGCTTGACTTCATCCCAACCAAAGAACTGATTAATAGGCAAATTACGCTCGTAGCGAACCGTTCGCTTGGCGCCTTCCTCTCCCTGCTCATAAACATAATTGGTCAAGAGAACATCCACCTGGGTATTCTCTGCTTCAAAGCGCTCAAGGGTTGCCATAACCGCCGCCAAAGCCGACTCATCCACCCAGTCATCAGAGTCTACTACCTTGAAATATTGGCCCGTCGCATGGGCTAGACCAGTATTGACGGCCCCACCATGCCCCTTGTTAGCCTGATGAATAGCCTTGACCTGGTCTGGATAGCGACGCTGATAGTCATGAGCAATGGTCAAGGTTTCATCCTTAGAGCCATCATCAATGACCAAGATTTCAATCTGGTCGCCTGCCGGCAAGAGGGACTCAATAGCCCGTCCCATATAATCTGCGGAATTATATGAGGGGATTGCCACAGTTAGTAATTTCATTAAATATTCTACCTTTCTAGTCGAAACATTGAAGTCAATGGCTCCTAGCCTTGGGCAGGCTTCTTGAAGAGGCGCTTGAGGCCAATACGGCCTTTTTTCTTATCTAAGACAGTGACTTCAACTTCCAAGATATCCCCCACAGCTACCGCTTCTGAAGGATGCTTGATGAATTTCTTGGATAGTTTGGAAATATGAATCAGGCCATCTTGCTTGACCCCAATATCCACAAAGGCACCGAAGTCGACTACGTTGCGGACTACGCCTTGTAGTTGCATCCCAACTTCGAGATCGTCTAAGGACATGACATCTTCACGTAAAATCGGTGCTGGACCAGCGTCCCGGATATCATGTAGGGGATGCTTGAGCCCCTCAATAATATCGACAATGGTTGCCTGACCTACTTCTAGCTCCTGAGCTAGTTGAGCTGGCTTAAGGGCACTTAAGGCCTCCACTGCATGATCAGAGCCAATCGCGTCTAGGGCTATACCTGCACGGTCCAGAATCATACGCGCCACTGCGTAACTCTCTGGGTGAATGCCGGTCTGATCAAGTGGATTCTTACCTCCGACAATCCGGAGGAAGCCAATGGCTTGCTCATAGGTTTTAGGGCCTAGGCGTTTGACATCCTTAATTTGACGGCGGTCTTCAAAGCGACCTAACTCGTCACGAAGGCTAATCAAGTTCTTGGCCGTCGTCGCAGTCAAACCCGACACGTGTTGTAAAAGGGAAACACTGGCGGTGTTGACATCCACGCCCACTCGGTTAACAGTGGTATTAACTACAAAGTCTAGTTCCTCGGTCAATTGCTTTTGAGCCACATCGTGCTGATACTGACCCACACCAATGGACTTTGGATCAATCTTAATCAATTCAGCCAAAGGGTCTTGCAGACGGCGAGCAATGGAAACCGCGCTCCGCTCTTCTACCTGATAATCCGGAAATTCTTGACGGGCTAGTTCACTAGCTGAATAGACAGAAGCCCCCGCCTCGTTAACAATCATATATTTAACTGGTTGGTCCAAGGTCTTGATGACTTGAGCTACGAACTGCTCAGATTCCCGACTGGCGGTCCCATTCCCAATAGCAATGACTTCGACCCCGTGTGCTTTAATCAAGTCTGCCAATTGGCCACTAGCCGCTTGACGTTGGCGTTCACCTGCTGGTTTATGAGGGTAAATAACCCCTTTATCTAAGACCTTACCGGTTTGGTTGACGACCGCTAGCTTACAGCCTGTACGGTAGGCAGGGTCCAAGCCCAGCACTGTCCGTCCCTTAAGAGGTGGCGTCAGGAGCAAATGTTTGAGGTTGTCACCAAAGACTTGGATGGCTTGCTTATCTGCCCGCTCAGTCGCTTCATTACGAAGTTCCCGCTCAATGGCTGGAAAGATGAAACGTTTGTAAGCATCTCGAATAGCCGCCTGCCCTAAGACACGCTTAGCTTCTGGGAGATTTTCAGCTAGGACATGCCGCTCCAAATAATTGAAAATCGGCGCTTCATCCACCTCAATAGATACGCTGATAACCTCTTCCTTCTCAGCTCGGTTGAGGGCTAAGGTCCGGTGCGCTGGTAGGTCGCTAAGTTTATTTTCGAAGTCATAATACATCGCATAGACTTGGTTAGGGTCCGCCTCTTCCCTCTTGAGCTTGGTCTTGAGGATGGCATTATAACGCATGTATTTGCGGATAAATTCGCGGTAGGCAGCATTGTCTGACACCCATTGGGCCAGAATTTCATGGGCACCGGCTAGAGCAGCTGCCACATCAGTAACTTCTTCGTTAAGATAGCCAGCAGCAGTCTCTTCGACGTCCCCTGCCTGCTCATTCAACAACCATTGAGCCAAAGGTTCCAAGCCTTGTTCAATAGCCACCATGGCCTTAGTACGACGCTTCTGCTTATAAGGTCGATAGAGATCTTCCACTTGTTGCAAGGTGCTAGCCGCTTCGATTTGCCCAGCTAATTCTGGAGTCAGTTTTTCTTGCTCATCAATCAGACGCTTAACTTCTTCCTTACGCTCGGCCAATTGCGTGACATAACGATAGCGGGTCTCAATCTCATGGATTTGGACTTCATCTAGGGCGCCTGTTTTTTCCTTACGATAGCGCGCAATAAAAGGAATGGTGTTGCCTTCGGCCAAGAGCTCTAAGACAACACTGACCTTATCAACCGGCAACTTAAGTTCCTTAGCTACCTCTTGTACTTCATGTGTTAATGTTACTGTCATGATTTAATCGTCCACCTTTGGTGCGTCCGAATGAACGCAGAATGTTTCGAGAAGGGTCTCGTGATTGATTCGGACAGCCAATAGATGGCCACCGTATACTGCACCGCCATCAATGCCAATCAAATCACCCTCACGATGCCAAACATGATGAGTCTGGCCATCGTCATTGAGCCGACCAATCGGGGTATGGCCGAAGATAATTGGCCGCCCAGTCTTATTAGGCAGCGTATGGAAGGGTTCGCGAATCCAGACAAAATCGCGACGCGAAGAATCTTGCCACTGGTCGACTTCCGGATTAACCCCAGCATGTGCAATGATGAAGTTGCCAAATTCTGTATAGAGGGGCAGGCTCTCCAACCAGGCTTGTAGCCACGGCTGAGTCTCCTTCAAGCAGGCAGACAGCAGCTGGCCAGATTGGTCTTCTAGCCTACTAGGCGTCGTCTCTAAAAATTCTGAGATGGTGGTCAAACCACCGTTACGCTTATAGCGGCCAAAGTAGTTTTCTGGGTCCGTCAAGGTCTCCAATAACATATCCTCATGGTTACCACAGAGACAGATAGCGCCATGACTGGCTTGAAGCTCCCTTACTTTTTCAACCGTGGCCTTCGAATTCGGTCCTCGGTCAATCAAGTCCCCCACAAAGATTAGTTGTTGATCTTCTGGGCGCCAATGGGTCAATAGTTCTTCCAAAAGATGGTACATACCATGGATATCCCCAATAACAAATGCTTCCTGCTTAGTCAAGGCTATCGCCTCCTTCTCATTCAATCCTCTTCATTATAGCATAAAAGCCTTTAAAACACGATATCTAGCCCTAAAGCTCCTCGTTTATCAGACATTTTGTTACGAATTCTACACATTTTCATTCCACCTATCCTTGCAGTGTTCAAAAACACGAACATTCAATTTTTTTTGAAGACAAATCCAATTAGAACTAGTTCTATCTGCCACTGTCTATGCTATACTCAATTCTGTTCTATTAATCCAAACATTAGGAGGCTATTATTTTGGAACGTTTTTTCAAATTACGTGACCATGGAACGACCGTGGTAACTGAATTTATTGCAGGTATTACCACCTTCCTTGCCATGGCATATATTGTCTTTGTCAACCCGTCTATTCTGTCTCAAACCGGCATGCCTAGCCAAGCTGTCTTTCTAGCTACCCTCTTTGCGGCAGCTACCTCTACACTGGTCATGGGGCTTTTCGCTAATGTCCCTTACGCCTTGGCTCCAGGTATGGGCCTCAATGCCTTTTTCACCTTCACCGTCTGCTTCGGTCTAGGTTTCACCTGGCAAGAAGCCTTAGCCATGGTTTTCCTCTGCGGTGTCTTCAACATCCTGATTACCGTCACAAAAATTCGTAAACTCTTGATTGTTTCCATCCCAGAATCCCTACAACACGCTATTTCTGCTGGGATTGGGGTCTTCATCGCCTACATCGGGGTCAAGAATGCAGGCTTCTTAAACTTTACAGCCTCCGGTTCTAGCATCCTTTCTGTTAATGGCGGCCCAGCTAGTGCTACTCAATATGCTGGCGGGGTTACCAATGTCGTAGCTGATTCCGGTATCGTCCCAGCCTTGGTCAACTTCACTCAGCCATCTGCAATTCTCGCTTTGATTGGCTTAGCTATCACCATTATCCTCATGGTCCGTCAAGTCAAAGGCGCCCTTCTCTTAGGGATTGTAATCACTACCGCCTTAGCCTTTCCAATGGGCTTGATTGACCTCTCAAGTGCCAACCTAGCACAAAATTCTCTTGGCAATGCCTTTGAGGAACTCGGTCAAACCTTCTTAGTCATCTTCCGTCCAGAAGGTCTTCCAGCCCTCTTTTCAGACTGGAGCCGCCTTCCATTAGTGTTAATGACCATCTTCGCTTTCAGCCTCTCTGACGTCTTCGATACCATCGGGACCTTCGTCGGGACCGGTCGTCGGACTGGTATCTTCTCCGCTGAAGACGAATTAGCCCTACAAAATAGCTCAGGCTTCAGCTCAAAAATGGATAAAGCTCTCTTCGGAGATTCAATCGGGACTTTGATTGGTGCCCTCTTTGGGACATCTAACACGACCACCTATGTGGAATCTGCCGCTGGGATTGGCGTTGGGGGCCGAACAGGCCTTACTTCTGTCGTCACCGCCTTACTATTCCTAGCGACCATGTTTATTGCACCTTTTGTTAGCCTAGTACCGACTGTTGCCACTGCGCCTGCCCTTATCATTGTCGGGGTCCTCATGATGGCTTCCTTCAGCGATCTCAACTGGACTGATTTCGCCGAGGCTGTGCCAGCTTTCTTCTCTTCCATTTTCATGGGCTTCTCCTACTCTATCTCTTACGGGATTGCAGCAGGCTTTATCACCTACGCTATCGTGAAAGTAACGCAAGGCAAGGCCAAAGAAATCCACGCTCTCTTGTGGGTCTCCATTGCCCTCTTTGTCCTTAACTTCATTATTTTAGCCCTTATTTAAGGGAGCTCATCCCTAGCAGAGACTCTGTCTCTGCTTTTTTCTTGCCATAAAAAAACTGAGACCCTAGGCCTCAGTTGCTTATGCTTATTGTAACCAAGTAAAGTGCTGGTAATGGCTGTTGATTTGCTCCCAATCTTCAGGACCAAAATGAGCCAGTGCCTCTTTCATCAAAGTAGCTAAATCAGTCGTTGACAAGGTCTTCATTTGATCGCTTGAGAACATATGATAGTCGCCCCCGCCACAGGCCCGATATTGGGTTAGAGCTAGGGTATAAGTGGCATCCAAATCCAGTTCTTGACCCTTACGCTCATCCACGATACTTACCACACGTTGACCAACTGGTTGAGTCAAATCTACTGTAGTCATCAAGCCACTGAATACATCAAAGTTATAGTGCTTAGGTTTAGGCGCAATGTAACTTGGATTAATGGCCTTACGCCCATTCTGATCTAGCACCAGATAGTTGAGATCAAACTCTAAGGCATCCTTGATGGTCTGACCACTTACCTCAACAGTCGCAATCAGATTATAGTAGGGATAACTAGCTAGCAGAATTTCATTGGTGATAGGGCCACGAAAATCTTTAAAGGCCTCATTAACTAAAGCGATGGCGCTAAAATCGGCCCCTGTTTCCCGCAATTGCAATTGATTAAGGAACTCAATATAAGGATGTCCATAGACGCGCGCTTCAAAAACATCATTTGTGACAGGTAAAAGAGGTGCCTCTCCTAGGACTTGATTCAACCAAGCCGCCCCTTGGCTAAGCTCTGGTTCCATGACCTCTTGCACCGCCTGGCTGGGACTAGTTTGACTGGTTTCGTGCAAGCTAGCTTGCCCAGAAATAACCCGATGGTCTTGATCCAAGTCTAAAGTAACTTCCGCTACATACTGGCCAGCAAAGCCTGGTTGCACTACCCAGGTCTGTCCAACTTGTTGGCAAATCACACGGTGTTGGTGCCCTGTTAAGAGCACATCTAGGCCTGGAATTCCTTGCAGCATCTCAGCCCCACGGTTTTCGCCTGTTAAAGCTTCAAGGGGTTCAAAGCTATCCAAATCCCGTTCAAAACCACCATGATAAGCTAAGATAAGAACGTCCACCTGAGGTCTGATAAGCTCAGCGTATTCCTTGGCAACCTCATAGGCATTGAGGAAGGCTAGTCCTTCATAGTGCGCCGGCAATTCCCAGTGGGGAATGTATTCTGTTGTCACCCCAATAATCCCAATCCGGATGCCGTCACGTTCAGTAATGACGTAAGGTTGGCCGAGTGCTGGTTGGCCAGTTTCCTGCCAGACAATGTTGGCACACAAAATCGGTGCCTCTAGCTGATTCAAAATATTATCACGATAGTCTTGGCCGAAATTGAACTCATGATTACCAATTAATTGATAATCGTAGCCAATTTTATTCATAGCCCGAGCAAAGACGCTACCGTCGCCTGCTTCCTGCTTGCAGTAAGTGGCGAAGGAAGAACCCTGTATAAAGTCTCCTAAATCAATCGTTAGGACAGGATGATTAGCCTGGTCTTTAAGTTTTTCAATAGTTGCTGCTGTGTTGAGCAATGAGCGCTCAGCATTTTCTGGAGCTTTGAGCCAGAAACCATGTGTGTCGCTGGTCATCAAGATGGATAATTGCCGCATAGTACGCCTCCTTAGTCTTAGCCTTCCTATTATACAGCATCCCGCCAAGCCTCTCAAGTAGCCTAATAAAGTCAAAATAAAAAAGGAAAAGACCAAGAGGTCTCCAGCCCCTCAAGGTCTTTTCCCAAGTCAGTCAAGAAAACGAGCGATTCCTTACCCCCACGTAAGGTCGCACCATTTTCCGGCAGTGCACTCCTTGCATTGCCTAAGTCTATCATACAGCACTTGATTAGCAATGAAAAGGCTTATAGGTGGTCTGTAGATGAAGCTTAACACTTCTGACATCTGGCCTTTATTTGATTGCAAATATTACACTCTTGTAACATTTGCCTAGACCAATCCTAGGCAAGAGCCTCAATTTGATCTAATAAATGATCTACGTAGCCGATTGCTGAACGCAAGGCACCAGCATCCGCCATGGATACGCCAGCATGTTCTGCCAAGGCTAAAGGCCCCATGGTGCCTCCGGCTTTAAGAACTTCTAGCCACTTATCAATAGTGGTTTGGTCGCCTGCTGCAATTTTCTGCCCTACAGCCGTCCCAATGGTTAAACCTGCTGAGTAGGTGTATGGATAAAGGGCCATGAAGTAGTGCGGTTGACGCATCCAAGTCAACTCTGCGCCTGAATTAATTTCCAGAGCATCACCCCAGAATTCCTTAAGGGTCTCTAAGAAAAATTGATTGAGACTGTCGGTATTGAGGAATTCATCACGGTCTACTGCTTCCAGCACCTTACGTTGGAAGTGAGCTTCCAAGAGGTGAGTGACCATATTGTGGAAGTAGGTCCGCGCAATAAACTCAGCAATTAAGGTCCGTTTTTGCGCAGCTTCTAGCGGTTGGCTGAGCAAATATTGACACATAATCACTTCATTGGCCGTTGAAGGCGCCTCGATAAAGTAGAGACTAGCTTCTGGCGTAATAGGTGACACATGCTGGTTGGTTAACTGGAAGTGCCCCGCATGCCCCAATTCATGAGCCAGAACAAGCACTTCGCTGAGTAAGCCTGTCCAGTTGAGCAGAATATAGGATGGGCCATCGGCTACCGTCGCACAGAAGCCACCGGTTGATTTAGTCTGGTTCATTGGATAGTCAATCCAACGCTCATCGAAGGCACGACGCACAATTTCTTGATAGTCAGGGCCCAGGACCTTGAAGGTATCTTCCACCATGGCACGAGATGCCTCAATGCTGATGGTTTCAGCAGGTTCCTTCGAGAATGGCATCTTAATATCTGCCAAAGATACTTTATCCAAGCCCTGCTCAGCTGCTAGTAAGCGCGCGTAACGACGCATCACCGGCGCAAACTCTGACATAATGACATCAATTTGGCGATTATAGGCTTCACGACTCACATCTTGCTTAAAGAGTTCGTAATCAATGATTGAGTCAAAACCGCGCAACTTAGCTTCCTTCTTGCTCGTTTGCACATAGTTGAGGTAGTTAGCTGCTGCCGTGTGTTGATAGCGCGCCAAGCCATCATGGAAAGACTTCCATGAAGCATGACGTAATTCATAGTCGCTAGCCCCCTCGTAGTCCCCCTCAAATTTGACGAAACTATTTGGATAGGTCTTACCCGACACTTGGAAATCGTCGAAGGTCAAGTCCTGGAACTTGAGGGTTCCATAGAGAGAATATTGGTTGTAGAGCGAGCTCTGGAAACTAGATAAGAGCTCTTCAACCTCCTTAGAAAGGACGCTAGGTTTTAAACGCAAGACTTCATTGAGGTAGCCCGCATAGCGCTTGCCCTTGTCAGATTGACTAAACTCTCTCAGGTAGGCTTCATCCAAGGCTGATAACTCTGGTGCTAGAAAGGCAAGCTTAGCCCCTACTAATTCAAAGAGTTGATCTAAGCCCACCGCGTTGGCTTCATTCTGAGCATCTAATTTGTCGGTCTCATAGGCTAGTGAACCATAATGGGAAACCCAGGAAATGGCCACTTGAATAGCCTCATAGTCGGCTAAGGCCTTTTCTAATTGTTGCGCTTGACCCAGAGTGCCCGCATAGTTAGCTTCAAATTCCGTCACCTGTTTCTTCAAGCCCTCTACGGCCACTTCATAGGCCGCCTGGTCTTGATACAAGAGACTTAAATCCCAGGTCTCTGCCAGAGGCAGTTCCTGTCTTAAAGGTAATGACATCTTACTTTCCTCCTTGTTCTGCACGTAATTCATTGATAAAGCGTTCAATGCGCTCAAAGGCTTGTTTGAGTTCATCGATTGAGTAGGCATAAGATACCCGTACGAATCCTTCGCCTGACTGACCGAAGGCAGACCCCGGCACAACCGCCACCTTGTGCTCCCGAATCAGACGGGTAGCAAACTCTTCGGAACTTAGGCCAAACTGACTAATATTCGGAAAAATATAGAAGGCGCCAAAAGGCTCAAAGCATGGAATGCCTAAGCGTTTGAGCTCCGCCATCAAAAAGCGTCGACGTTGATTATAGCTGTCACGCATCATTTCCACATCGCTAGCCCCATTCTTAAGCGCCATGGTACCGGCATACTGACTCATAGTTGGCGCAGCCATAATAGCAAACTGGTGAATTTTCACCATCTGAGCCAGGATTTCTTCTGGACCACAGCAATAGCCCAGGCGCCAACCGGTCATGGCATAGGCCTTAGAAAAGCCATTGATATAGATAGTCCGTTCAACCATACCTGGCAAATCAATGAGCGAATAGTGTTTCTTACCAGTATAGGAAAGCTCACTATAGATTTCATCTGTAATAACCAAGAGATCATGGCGTACAATGACCTCAGCGATGGCTTCTAAGTCCTCTTTGGTCATAACCGCACCGGTTGGGTTATTGGGGAAGGATAAAATCAAGGCCTTGGACTTAGGCGTAATCGCCGCTTCTAACTCTTCCGCCGTCAGCCGAAAATCATTGGCTTCCTTAAGTGGAATAGGCACCGGAACGCCATCCGCCAGGGTAATACATGGCAAATATGAAACATAGCAAGGTTCATGATAAATCACTTCATCTCCAGGTTCTAGACAGGCCCGCAAGGCTAGGTCAATGGCTTCTGATCCCCCGATTGTGACTAAAACCTGAGTGGCAGGATTGTATTGAACCGCATGATTGCGCGCGATGTAATTAGAAATCTCGGTTCGTAATTCCATGAGCCCACGGTTAGCTGTATAGAAAGTCCGGCCTTTCTGAAGGGTGTAAATCCCCTCTTCGCGCACATGCCAAGGGGTATCAAAATCGGGTTCCCCCACCCCTAGCGAAATGACATCTTCAATCTCATTGGCGATGTCGAAAAATTTGCGAATCCCAGAGGGCTGAATGGATTGCACCTTCTGGTTGATAAAACGATGACTCATGGAGTAACCACCATCCGTTTGTGTTTGTCATCCTTAACGAACATGGTGCCGTGGTCTTTGTATTTCGTTAAGATAATATGAGTTGCCGTCGATTGCACTTCTTCAATCACAGACAAACGACTAGAAACAAAGAGGGCAATTTCCTTCATTGGTGCCTTTTTAAGCTCAACTAGGAAGTCAAAGCCCCCAGACATAAGGTAGAGAGAGTCTACTTCTGGGAAGAGATATATTTTTTCGGCAATGCGGTCAAAACCTTGCCCACGTTGAGGATTAACCTTCAATTCGATAATGGCAGAAACACTTTGATCATCGGTTTTATCCCAGTTAATTAGGGTATGATAACCGACAATAATACGGTCGGCTTCAAGCTCGGCAATGGTTTTGATTACTTCTTCTTCACTATAACCTAGGCGAACAGCCAATTCAGCCGGTGAAATTCTACTGTTGCTTTCTAATACTTTTAATATCGCTTGGCGTTGATTCATGATGAAACCTCCTACTAGACTTGTGGCCAGTCTTTGCTGACGCACCCTATTCCTATTATAGCACAAAGCGAGGCTAAGGCGAAAGACTGGAGGTCAGCGCCAAGCAAGTCGAATCTGCCATAGAATAAAGAAAAAGCCGAGCGACTTTTTAAGGCTACTCAGCAAGTCATATTGAGAGAATTAATCCCCAACTTTGATTCGGTCGGTAAGATCTCCTGATTGACTAAAATCAATCGGATAATCTAAGCTAGGTTGCGGCATCTTGTAGCCCAGATAGGTCACAGCAAAGTCCTTGAGCCGGGCGCCCACTTCACGGAATTCACGCTTAAATCGGGTTGATTCTGTCTCTTCAGCCGCAAAGCCTACCGCTTGAAGGCCCAGGCCACGTGCCAACATAAGCGCACGAGAGAGGTGATAGCCCTGGGTAACGATAATAACTCGTTCCTGTCCCAGAACGTGTTTGAGCCGATATAAGCTGTCATAAGTCGAGTAGCCCGCATGGTCTAAATAAATCCGTTGACTGGCTACCCCGTGCTGAATTAGATAGTCCTTCATGACTGCCACTTCATTATAATATTGATTAGTGTGGTCGCCACTCATAATCAGGGCCTTATTTGGAAAGGCTTGAGCTAACTCAAGAGCCGAATTAAGCCGCCCTGCCAAGACCTTACTTGGTTCCTTATTGTCGATGATTCCAGCCCCCAGCACCAGAATAGGTACCTGGTCGCCGGCCCAATCGGAAGCTTGGATTTGTTGAGGAGTCTTAGTTTGGAATTGGGCGCTCGCAATTACCCAAAGGTTAAGGGCTAGAACTAATAAGAGTCCTAAGCTTGCTAGGCCAAAGATTGCTTTAAAAATTGATAGAATCATTTTCACGCGCCTCCCTCCTTTTCAAATATCTCAGCTTTTATAGTATAACAGCATCCTGAAGAGAAGTCTAAAATTGTCAGTCCTGTTGCGAAATTTAACCCAGCTGTTATCCGTTTGTCACGGACTCTACCGATTATCTATGGTAGACTATAGAAGATTACCCCGAGGGCTCCAGCCCCCAACTATCAAATATCCCATAGAAAGAGGAAAGCCCATGAAATTACGCCATATATTTTTATTTTTGCTGGCCATTGTCTTAGGTGCCGGCGCCACTATTCTCTATCTCAAGTTCCAAGAACCTACCCGCAAGAATAATCAGACACAAGAATCCAGTTCTAGCCAGTTAATCAGCCAATCTTCTTCTAGTAAGCCTGAATCTAGCAGTAGCGCCTCTTCCTCTTCGGAACCACCGCAGTCTTTCCTGAATGAAAGTATTCCAGAAGACGCTAGCTACAAGAAGACGGTCTTGCCTGCCGAAATGGACGGTAACGAACTCAACAAGAAAATCAACGAATTCTACCAAGCCAACTACTCTGCAGAAGAGAAAGCTGCTAGCCAACAAGCACTTAGCCAGCAAGAATTAGCAGATTTGCAAAACTACTTGGATCAATCTGGCAATGTTAGTGGCTTGGAAACTAAGGTCGACCAGATCGCGGTTAAGTTAGGCAATCAAACCAGTTACGTCGTTCGTTTAGTTGTGCCAATGACTCGCCAAGAAGCCAACAGTCGCGTCAAGGACAGCGATATCGAACTCATGAACCAAGCCTTGTCCTATGTCGGCAATCGCCTAGTCTTGGTAGCCTACTATGATCAAGCTAAGCAAGCGGTGGTGCCTGTCAGCCTATCTAACAGCTCCCGCCCCGCTCTCTTCTACTATAACGTACAACCTTAAAGTAAATCGAAGGCCACCTATCACTTAGGATAGGTGGCTTTATTTGCTTGGGAAAGGCTAATTTTCAGCTGAGTCTCGAACCGTGTCAATGCCTAAAACTACTGCCAGAACTAATACCGGATGAATCGTCTCATCATAGATTTCAATCTCGAAGGTATCGGACCAGGTCATAATCTTGCTCCGAATGGTCGCGATAATTTCTCCATCTGCATCATAAAGACTACAGCCCTTAAGCCAAGAAATACCATCCACTGTCCAACCTAGACCCTGAATCGATAAACGGGTACTTAAGATGCTGAAGCGCTCTTGAATTGTCGCCACTGCTTGGCCGCCAATACTAATCGTTAGGCGTTGGAAGAAGAGGCGCCACATAGCCTGAGTCACCGTCGCTAAGGCTGTTCCTGTCTTGGCATCTAGAATGGTCATCTGGCGACGAAGCCAGGGCATACGGCCTCGAACTTGATAGACTACGTTTCCTGCTTCATCATAAATCTCAAAGTTTTGGCGAATAGACATAAAATGTTGTTCCATATAGAATTTCATCATATTTTCTCCTTACTTGTGATAGGCGTGCCCCTTCATAATCCGAAAAGCCCGGTAAATCTGCTCGACTAGGACCAGGCGCATGAGTTGATGAGGTAAGGTAATCCGTCCAAAGCTGACCCGCCACTGAGCTTTTTGTTTGAGTCGCTCCGCTAGGCCTAGGGAACCACCGATAATAAAACTAACCTTACTTTGACCATGTAGGGCCATGTGGTCCAAACGCTGGGCTAAATCTTCAGAAGAGATTAGATCTCCTTCAATGGCAAGGACAATGACCTGACGGCCAGCATCTAATCGAGCCTCTATGCGGTCTGCTTCCTTATCTAAAACTTGTTCGATTTCGAGGGGGGACATTTTCTCTGCGGTCGCTTCATCGGCCACTTCAACGATAGAAAGGTTGGCATAGGCGCCAAGTCGCTTGGTATATTCAGCAATCCCTTGTTTGAGATATTTCTCCTTGAGTTTGCCGACACAGATAATTTCAATTTGCATCCTGTTTCCTCCTACCATTATCATAGCATTTTTTGATGATTTTTTGTATGATAATAAGGAATTGAATTAGAATCGAGGTTCTCGCTATGCAAGATCTATTCTCCCCGAGCAAATGGACCGCAACCCAGAAGCTTACCGTTAGCTTTCTGGTGGTTATTTTAACCGGGAGCTTTCTCCTCTGGTTGCCTATTTCCAACCAGCCAGGAACACATCAATCTTATTTAGACCATCTTTTTACTGCCGTCTCTATGGTTTGTGTGACGGGTTTGACCGTCCTATCCATTAAGGACACCTATACGGTCTTTGGCCAAATTGTCGGTATTATCCTTATGCAGATTGGGGGCTTAGGGCTCATCACCCTGATTTCTGTCAGTCTCTTCTACCTGAAGCGACGCATTTCGCTCAAGGACCAAACCACCTTGCAGATGGCCCTTAACCGTAACACAAATGACAACTACAAGAACTTTCTCTTTAATGCCTATCGCTTCACCTTCGCAGTGGAAGCCATTGGCGCCCTAGTTCTGATGACGGACTTCATCCCACGCTATGGTTGGGCAAAAGGCGCCTTCAATTCAGTGTTTGTTGCGGTTTCTGCCTTTTGCAATGCTGGCTTTGACAACCTAGGTAGCAACAGTCTCCAAGACTTCGTCCTCAATCCGACAGTTAACTTTACGGTTGCCCTACTCATCATTGCGGGAGGGATTGGTTTCACCGTTTGGGCCGAGCTGAGGGAAAGGCTGAATCACTACTTCCATTCTCGTCCGCGACTTTTGCGTTTGAGCTTCCGTCGTTTGAGTTCCCACTCCCGCCTGGCACTGATTGCGACTGCTGCCTTGCTTTTAGGTGGGGCCCTTATTACCTGGTTATCAGAGCTCAGACATGGCTCAACCATCGGGAACTACAATATCTTCCAGCAGTGGATGATTTCTTTCTTCCAGTCAGCCGCTTTCCGTACGGCCGGCTTCTCGACATTGAACTATGAAGCGACCCATCCCTTCACAAACCTAGTTTATATGATTCTTATGCTGATTGGGGGAGCACCTGGCGGTACAGCCGGTGGGATTAAGGTCACCACGGCCGCCATCATGTTCTTACTCTTCCGTTCCGAGCTAAAGGGGCACACTGAAGTAACCTTCCATAAACGAGTTATTCCAGCCAGCGCTGTTAAGCAGGCCATGACCATCATCCTCTTTTTCTTCACGGTCTTAATGATTGGCTACTCACTCTTACTCTTGGAGCATCCAGATTTGAATCCTTACCATCTCCTCTTCGAGGCCATTTCTGCTATGGCCACTGTGGGTTCTTCAGCAGGGATTACCTCACAACTTACGACTTGGGGACGCATCATTATTATGGGGATGATGTTCTTGGGCCGGGTAGGTCCCTTTACTGTCTTCCTCAGCTTGCTCCAACGTGACCGCAAAGAAATTCACTATGCCGATACTGACGTTTTAATCGGCTAATCAGAAAGGATCTGTTCACTTATGAAACCAAAACTCAATACCCGGATTATTGGCGTCTTAGGCCTGGGGGTCTTTGGCCGAACCGTCGCTAAAGAACTTAGCAAATATGATGTTGACGTCATTGCCATCGACAATCGACAAGCCAATGTCCAAGACGTGGCGGACTATGTTACTAAGGCGGCTGTCGGTGACATTACCGATTACGACTTCTTGAAAAATATCGGTGTTAAGGAATGCGATATTGTCATTATCGCGACCGGTACTAACTTGGAAAGCTCTGTACTAGCGGCTATGCACTGTAAAAAATTAGGTGTCCCTCGAATCGTGGGTAAGGCTCGTAGCTTAACCTTTGAAGAGGTCCTCTATGAAGTGGGCGTCCATGTAGTGGTCTCTCCTGAACGTGACTCCGGTGTACGTTTAGCATCTAAGATTCTCCGTAATAAGATTGACGAAGTGCTACGTCTAGACGATGATACCTCGATTGTCGAATTTACGGCACCTGATGCATGGGTAGGCAAAACCGTCTTAGAATTAGACTTGCGTCGCAAGTACGAACTTAACCTGATTGGTATGCGGGAAGAAAAAGGTGAGAAGTTGAATTCTTCTATTGCTATCAACCACCCAATTGAAGCCAACACTATTTTAGTCGCGATGGCTAATTCTCATGTTTTCGAGAAATATGACTACTTAGGCTACTTTAACGACTAAACCTACTATCATAAAAAGCCATGGTTTGAAACTGTACTGCACCCCATAAGTTGGACAATAAAAATCCAACTTATGGGGTGTTTTCAA